>NZ_JBDJAW010000010.1 GCF_039649665.1 Microbispora sp. ZYX-F-249
TACCTCAGATCGCCTAATGCAGTCGGGCGGTTCAGGCCCGTTGCGCAGCCAACGCGATCTCGACCGCCTGCACCGCGGTCAGAATGCAGGGCGTAGAGGTCGTGATGGAACGGCTCACCAGATGCTCGGGGCCATAACGGGAGTGGATCTCGGCTAGTCGCTCATGTACGTCGAGGTGCCGGCCGTCGGGGCCGGTGGTCATGTCGCAGTAAGTCAGCGCGTCGGCCAGCTCTCGCCGCTCTGGGGCGAACTCCTTGGTCAAGGCGTCGTACAGGTCGCGTTCGGTGGCCTCGTTGACGGCGCAGGAGTGATGGGCGACCAGGCGGCACAGGCGCTCGTCGGCGCCCGCCACATCACGCAGGTAGCGGGCGCCGTCGAGGGGGTGAAACCCGGTGTCGACCAGCTCCGGGGAGTAGCCGATGTCATGGAGGTAGGCGGCGGCTGCCAGCGTGTCGGCCTCCTCGCCGAGGATCGGGGCCAGGGACGCGGCCCGCGCCGCAACACCCTGGGTGTGCGCCCAGCGTCGGGGCAACGGCTTGGCTAGGAGTCGTTCGGCCAGATCACGCGCCCACTCAGCTTGTCCCATGAGACAGACGATAGGCACTCCGCAGCCCTGACCTAGAGCTCCAACCCGGACGTCCCAGGACGTCTCACTCCTGGTGCTGCACGAACCGGCCCTTGCCCTGCTGGGACACGATCAGGCCCTCTCGCTCCAACTCCGCGAACGCCTGCCGCACCGTGTTGCGCGACGCCTCATACAGCCACCGGAGTTCGGCTTCGCTGGGCAGCAGGTCTCCGGGGCTGAGGTCGCCCCGCTCGATTCGCCGCCGCAGCTCGCGGGCGATGAGCTGGTAACGATATGAGGCATCGACCGGCGCGTCAGCGCCTTGCACGAGCCGCCCCTTCGAGGGGACCGTCACAATCAACCCCTCTGACTCCAAGGTCCGCAACGCACGACGCACTGTGTTGCGGGCAATGCGGAACTCCGCCGTCAGAGCGGTCTCCGAGGGCAGCGCCCGCCCCGCCGGATAGACACCCGTCGTAATTCGCTCGCGCAGCCGCTCAGCCAGCTTGCCGGAGACGCGCTGCCCGGTCAGCCACGCCTTGCGCCGTTCAGGAGCGGTGTGCATCGAGGATCTTCGTCAGGTCGATCCCGAGCTCTCCCTGTTCGCCCTCGCGCCAGCCGTCCCGCGCAGCCTTCTCGATCCGGTCGGCCGCCAGCAGCAGGCGCAGGCATGAGACCCGCTCGTCATGCTGGTCACCCCAGTAGAACCACAAGAACGCCAGATGGACATAGACACGGCGGGGCCGCAGCCGGCTGTCGGTCACGTCCAGGGCGGGCCGGTTCTTTTCATCCAGGATCAGGACCGCCGTGGTCCCGCGCTGTTCCAGCTCATCCCGCAGCTCCGTCAAGAGCTGTTCCTGATACTCGCGCTGCCGCTTCTGGATCGGCCGCAGTTGCTCCATGCCCTGACACGCTCCTTTCGGCTTGGCGGTGGGCGCGTTCATCGCGCCCATGCCGAACGAGCTTCCGTCGAGGCGGGGGAACCTCTACACCGCAACTGAGGGACGTCTAGGGACGTCTCATGTTAACTTCGCAGGCAGAGCCGCCGCCCCCAGGAGGTACACCCCGTGAGCGACACCCTGCGCCATGCCCTTGCCCGGGCCAGACTCGGAACCGTCGACGTCGCCGCCGCCCTCGAAGTGGACCCCAAGACGGTCGACCGCTGGCTCAAAGGCCGAATCCCCTACCCGCGCCACCGCTGGGCGCTCGCCGACATGCTGCAACTCGACGAGGGGGACCTGTGGCCCGACGTCGCCCAACCGCGGCGAACCATTTCCCACGAAGTGAAAGCCGTCTATCCCCACCGCTGGGTCGTACCGCAGGCTATCTGGCGGCGGCTCTTCCAGGGCGCGAGTCGCGAGGTCGACATCCTGACCTACAGCAGCCTGTTCCTCGCCGAGGACACCGGCATGATCCGCCTGCTGGCCGGCAGAGCCGAGGTAGGCGTGAAGATCCGCGTCCTTCTCGGCGACCCGGACAGTCCCGAGGTGGCCGCCCGAGGAGACGAAGAAGGGATCGGAGCCGACGTCATGGCCGCCCGAGTACGGAACGCCCTCATGCTGTACCGGCCGCTCCAGGAGGTCGACGGAGTGGAGATCCGCCTCCACCGCACAACGCTCTACAACTCCATCTACCGGGCCGACAGCGAGCTTCTCGTGAATGTCCACGCCTATGGCACACCAGCAGCTCAAGCCCCCGTGTTGTACCTCACGGCCACCAAGGACGAAGACAGCGCAGTCGTCTACCTCACCAGCCTCGAACGCGTCTGGGCCACGGCCGAACCGCTCCGTTGACGACACGTCCCGCGACTGTCTAGTCCCATGAGATGCCTGACGTTTCTGTCCCAGGACATGGACGACAGGTGATCTAGGAAACATGGTCGACCTTGCGGGGTCGGTGAGCTTTGTGGTTCCGGATCGGGATGTCGGTGGTCCGTCGCACCGTGCGCGGCCCCTCGTCCAGGTCGATCGTGAAGGTCGTGTCGCTGACGTGCACGGTGACGACCTCGCCGGCGTGCCGGCGGCCCAGGGAGACGGTCTGACGGCACACCATGATCACACCGAAGGAGTTGGCCCGGCGCTGCACCGTGACCGGTGACCGGGCCAGCACAGGAGGCGGACCGGCGGGACGGGCACCTCGCAGCAGCAAGCACTTGGGCCAGATCAGCGGGTTGGGCCGGGTACGCAGCAGCTCTCGAGTGTCGGGGTCGAGGAACATCAGCGTGGTCTCCTCGATCCGGATGGTGACCCGGCGCCTGGCCAGGATCTCGGCGGCCAGCAGGTAGCGCCCTCCCAGGCTGACCATGCCGTACTTGGTCACCGTCCGCTCGACCTCGAGCGCAGCGTCGGTCTCGGCCTGCGGCAGCGGGGACGGCCCGGCGGCACGGCCACCGCGGGCGAACAACGCGGCCAGGTCCGCCGTCGACAGATGCGAACGCAGGCTCTTGAGCCGCACCCCACCGGCCAGCAGATGGATCACATCCGTATCGGCCCAGAAGGTGAGCACCTGCCCGGCGCGGGAGGTCCCGAGCCAGAACTGCTTGCCCGCCACGCCGAGGTTGCCGCTGGGCGGCACCACCCGCTCGAACTCGATCGGCCCGCCCTGCCACACAGCAGACACCGGGGCCGGTTCCACCTGCCCGACCCCGGCCTGATCGCCGCTGACCTCACCGGGCGGCTCCTGGTGCCTGGGGTCGGCGACATCGGCAGGCAGCTCAACAGGCGGCTCAGCGGCGGCAGATGAGGGTTGCGGCGCCCCGGTCAGGATGGGCGGCACCCGCAGCGGCAGCAGGTCCCGCTCAGCCTCCGGGACCGGGTTGAACCGCTCGGCTGGGCAGGCCATGTCCAGGCTCTGATGCGGCCGGACGGTGTTGTAGCCGGCCACCCAGGCATCCAAGGCGGCCTGCACCGCGGCCAGATCCTCAAACGGGCCGGCGTCGTCGAGTAACTCCCGGCCCATGCTCTGATGAAACCGCTCCACCTTCCCCGTGGTCGTCGGCGAGCGCGGCTGGGTGAGCCGATGGGTGATGCCGTTGTCGCGGCAGATCCGATCGAACAGCACCTCACCGCCATGACCGAACCGCGCGGTGAACTGCTTGCCATTGTCCGTCAGCACCTCACCCGGCGCCCCGAACGCGCGCAGTGCCTCGACGAACGCCAGGCAGACCGCCCGCCCGGTGGCCCGCAGCACCGCCTTAACGATGACGCAGTAGCGGGACTGATCATCGACGCCGGTCACCACCTTGACCTCGCGACCATCGGCCAAGAACACCCCGCCGACGATGTCCATCTGCCACAGCTCCATCGGCGCGTCCCGCTCCCAGCGGCGGAAGACCTGCTTACGACGACCCGTCCCGGGCTGGATCAGGCCATGACGCACCAGCGCCCGATACACCCCATCCGCGACGGCACCGGAACCACGCCCCGCCGGGCGACCTCATGCGCCAGCCGGACCGGACCCCACCGCGGATGCTGCCGCCGCAGCTCACACACCAGCACCTCCACCTGCGCCGGCATCTGCGACGGCGACGAGAGCGGACGCCGCGAGCGATCCACCAACCCGCCAAGGCCCGACTCCCGATAGCGCGACACCCACCCCGACAACGTCTGCCGCGCCACTCCCACCTCGCGCGCGACCTCGGTGACCGTCGCGCCGGCCAACACCGCCAGCACCGCCCGATACCGCTGCTCGACAACGGACAACTCCACCAGGGCCAATCCCGGCCTCCTGACGCGCGACGCCCGCAAACGACGCACGCCAGACTGACCGACAACGGCACCTGTCACCCATGTCTTGGGACCGGAGTGTCAAGCATCTCCCGGGACACGACAGGCACACCTGATCACTGCCGGAAGCAACTTTTCTTCTCGCCATCGAGGCGGTCCGCCTGCGGCGGCCCGCGTCGCGCGCCGGTCGGCCAGCCGGCCGGGCATGCGGCTCTCCGGCCGGTCCCGGCCGACGCCGCCCGCGCGCTCCTGAACCACCGACACCGGACGCCCCAGACGAGCAAAGATCACCGAAGCCAGCACCGGGACCAGGACGACGCGGACATGTCCGCCGAGGAGCCGGGGAAGAACCGCAAGGGGCTCCGCCCCCTGCACCCCCGGCCCTCCTTGGAGATGAGCCGGAAAGGGTACGGGTGGCCAGGCGGTCATCTCCTCGCCGGCCACCACGAGGGATGCCGGACCAACCGCCCGAGGTCAAGCCGCCGAGTGCGGGCAGGCCAACCAGCAGGCGAGGAAGGTCACCGGGACGCATGCACACACGACCGACGGCTTGACCCCAGGCGTCCGGCCCGGCATGGCTACGCCTGCCCGACGAGGAGATGCCCACCCACAGCGCTCGCTGCTTGTGGCACGTTGCGTTCCTCAGCCAGGTTTCGACATGAAAGCCGCCATTTGAGATCACACTTCGGCCGCTCTTTACTACTTGCTGCTACGCGTCGCTAGGCTGCTTGAGGATCTAGACGAGGAGGTGGCGAGTGTCTGACCATGTCATTGAGAAACGGATCATTAACTCGCCCTACGTGCGGCCGAGCACGCACTTTGAGTTCAACAGCTACGGAGTGCCCGGCCATGACGACCGGCTCGCCGACGTGTCTGCAAACCCAGGGCCGTAACGACGAGGCCCAAGTCTGGGCTCCGCGGCCTGCAGACGGTTAGGACCAAGCTCGGCATCCCGGAACTGCTCGACAACCACCTCTCCACCAGCGGAATGCAGCTCAACCTTCTCATGAAGTATTCGGAACGGTTGGGAAGCCAATCAGGCCGCCCTCGCCCACCTCGCCAACCACCGTCGCTGCCTGACCAGGAGCACCATGACCGAGCACATCATCCACTACGAGGGCCGGGACTACGACCTCGTCCCATCCACCGGCCGCGTCATTTGCTCGGGCCGTGGCTATGCCCTGCATCATCTGGAGGACTGCACCCACCTTGAGGGTGGGGCGCAGGAAACCTGGCGCTTCTACGATGATCCCGACGGTCTGACCTGGCGCCGCCTCATCGATTCCGCGCCCAGTGCGGACAGGCAGTCACGCCGCGAGTTCGCGGCGAAGGCGGGCCTCCTCAACGGCCAGGGAGCTCCCATTACGAGCACCTGCGAGAGCTGCCTGTTGAAACCGATCTCGGGGACTCGGATCTTGCCGCTCGACGAGGCTTTCGCGCAGTTCGACCGGACATCCGTCGCCGACCGCGTCGCCCAAGCTAAGGACGACATCGAGCGGACGCAACGGGACTTTCCCCGAGATGGCTGGACATCTATGCCGCTGGAGCGTTACGCGCTGGGCGTGGACGACTACAAGAACGCCTTCTGTTACCGCCTGGAGTTCGGTACGCGGGCGATCGCCAACATTACCGGCGGCAGTGCCCGCAAGCATCTGATCTTCCTGCAGAAGAAGGACAAGACCTGGTATCACGATGCCGCGTACTCCAACGAGCAGGCTGCATGGGCGGCCGTCCGTCAGGGCTTCGTGGATGCGTTCGACGCGGTCGAGGCGGGCAACCTGCAAGTGGTCGACGAGATCGACGCCCTCCGCTCAGGCGCCTCAGTAGCGGCCAAGGCATGTTATGTCTACTTCCCCCACCGGTTGCTGCCGATCTTCGGCAAGGACCACGTCCACCACTTCATCAGGCTGCTGTCCGACCATGACCCTAAGCACCTCGGCCGATTCGCCGCTATCGAGCTGCTGAAGAAGATAACCGACGACACCGGCCTGTTCACCGGCTGGCACACCCTGGAGATCGCCCGTTTCCTCTACTGGTGGTCTGACCCCCGGCAGGGCTTCTCGATGGTGAAGATCTCTCCTGGTAAGGAGGGCGTGCACTGGGAGGAGTGCCTGGCCGGCGGCTACATCTGCGTCGGCTGGGACGAGATCGGTGATCTCACGGCCTTCACCTCGGAAGAAGAGTTCATGGACACCTTCCGCGTCGTCTACGCCAATGTGTATGGCAACCAGAGCAAGATGACCGCGAAGGCTCGGGAATTGTGGCGGCTCACGCAGCTGAAGCCCGGCGATCGGGTCATCGCCAACCGAGGTACTCACGAGGTTCTCGGCCTGGGCACCGTAACTGACCCTGGCTATATCTGGAACGACGAGCGTGCGGAGCAGCGTCACACTGTGACGGTAGATTGGGACACCTCCTACGCTCAGACCCTGCCCGAACCGGAGAAACGCTGGGGCATGGTCACCGTCGCGGACGTCCCGCAGCGGTTATGGCGGGTCATCCTGTCAAACGACCGGACTGCCCCCGAGATCGAACCAACGACAATGCCGGTCCCGATCACCATCGAAGATCCGTATCTGACCAAGCTGGCCGATGCCCTGGAGCGCAAGGGCCAAGCTGTCCTGTACGGCCCGCCCGGCACGGGCAAGACCTACACCAGTCTGCGCTTCGCGGTCTGGTGGCTTTCGACTCGCCTGGGGCACGGCCTGTCGCCCGCCGACACCGACTACGGCAGCACTGAGTTCCGGGCGACCCTGGATCGGCTTGCCACGCGTCAGGGACGTGCCGCCGCCTACCTCACCCAGGTCACCTTCCACCCCGCCTACGGGTACGAGGACTTCATCGAAGGGTTCCGGCCCGTCGATGACGGCGCCGCCGGGCTGCGGCTGTCGCTGGTGGACGGCGTCTTCAAACGCATCTGCCAGACCGCCGAGCAGGACCCTGGTAACCCGTACCTGTTGTTGATCGACGAGATCAACCGCGGCGACATGCCAAAGATCTTCGGCGAGCTGATCACCCTGCTCGAACGGGACAAGCGCGGGCTGGCTCTCATCCTCCCGCAGAGCGGCCAAGAGTTCCGCGTCCCGCAGAACGTGTACGTCCTGGGCACCATGAACACCGCCGACCGCAGCATCCGCCTGCTCGACTCGGCCCTGCGCCGCCGTTTTTCGTTCGTGGAACTCCTGCCGGACACCTCAGTTCTGGAAGGCTTCCACGTCGGCAAGGTCCACCTGGCCGACCTGCTACGCGAGCTCAACCTCCGAGTACTTCGCGAACTCGGCCGCGAACGCCAGATCGGTCACTCCTTCTTCCTGACCGGCGGCTCCCCCATCAACGACGAGACCGTCCTGGGTGCGGTAATCCGCGACGAGATACTTCCGCTCCTGCAGGAGTACGCCTACGACGACTTCTCCATGCTGGCCCGCTTCCTGGGCGCCGACATCGTGGACGTCGTGGGCCACCGCCTCCACGACCTCAACGACGACGAACTCCTCGACGCGCTGTACGCCGAACTTCAGGTCGACGCGAGCCAGCGATGACGATCGTTGAACTGGACGAATACCGGACCGTCCGAGTCGCCGGGCTACGTCCCAGCCCGGCCGACCGCGACCTGGCCGTCTCACCGGAGCTGCGCAAGCGGCTGGAGCTCCGCTGGCTCGCCGACGGCGACCTGGAGATCACCGCGGGTTCGCACGTCGGGGTGGTCTCCCTAGACTGCGCGTCTATCCACATCCGGCCCAAGCTGGTCGGGCGTGAGCTGGCCGTCCTGCGGATGCTCGACTACGCCAGCGGCCTGTCGGCCCTGCGTCACCTGGACACGGTCCGGGATCTCCCCGGTGCTGGTCCTCACCTACGCGACCTGGTGTGTCTGTTGCTGACCGTCGAGTGCGAAGCGCTTCTACGGCACGGCCTGCGCCGCGACTACGTCCGGCGCGAGGAGTCCCTCCCCGCCGTCCGGGGCCGGCTGCTTCACGACCGGCAGCTCCTGCGCCGCTTCGGGCAGCTTGACCGGCTCGAATGCCGCTTTGAGGAGTTCGACGCGAACATCCTCGACAACCAGCTGTGCACCACGGCCCTGGACCTGGCCGCCCGAACCACCGCCGACGAGAAAGTCCGTGCCCGGGCCCGGCGGGCCTCCACCGAGTTCTCCAGCCTCTGCCCAGCCGTCGTCGTGGACCATCGGCTGGCCGCACAGGTGCTCACCTATCACCGTCACAACGAGCACTACCGCCAAGCCCACTGCTGGGCGTTGCTCTTGCTTGGGCACGGCGGTTTCGCCGATCTGTACGCCACGAGCGGCCCCAGCGGGCAGACGTTTCTACTGGATCTGAACTCCCTGTTCGAGGCCTTCGTGACTCGGCTACTGGAGGAGGCCTTCCACGGCACGGGCATCGCCGTCCGGGCCCAGCCCGAGCTGAAGGAGAGCATCGGCTACCGGGACGGGCGGCGGTACACCACGATCACGCCCGACATCCAGCTGACCCGAGGGCACGGGCAGACGGCCTGGCGCCGGTCGGTGGACGTCAAGTACAAGCTCTACACCGACCGCAAGATCAAGCCCGCCGACCTGTACCAGAGCTTCGCCTACGCGACGGCGCTCAGCCACGTGGGCTCAACCGAGACCCCGACCGCGCACATCCTCTACGCCAGCGACCGGGACCACACACCCGAAGAGGTCACCCTCCGCCGACATGACGGCTCCACGGCAGCCCAGATCACTGCGCTCGGCCTGAACGTTCCCAGCCTCATCGCGGCCCTGGGGACACCGAAACTTATGCTCGCTCTCACCGGGATCCGTACAGCAGTGACTTCTGGGGAACCTGTGCCGCGAATTACTCATTAGCGCAAAAATCATGAACAATATCAACAGCACGTCTCGGGGTACGGCTGGACATTTCAGCTGACCGAGGTCGGGGATCACGTCCAACACCTATGGGTTAGGAAGTAGCAACGTGAGGCTTGTCGCCAATCATGGAACAGATCGCGTCATCGACCTGATGCGCCCGTGGCTCCAACCTGGCAACCAGCTGGACATGATCACCTCGGAACTCTCCCTCTTCGCCTTCAACGAACTCCAAGACGCCCTGGCCAATCTGACAAAGCTCCGAGTGCTTCTCCCGGCGGACGGCGCCGCCCTTGCCCTCCTAGGAGGTCCGGAAGATCGAGCCGCCCGAAACCAACTGCGGACTCGATGGCTGGCTGCCCGAACCGCTGACTGGCTTGAAGGACAAGGCGAGGTGCGGCGTGCGCGAGGCTCGATCCCTCAGGGGAGCCTGGTACTCCGTGACGCAGAGGCCTCGCCCCAGCAGACGATCTCCGGCGCGCTGGCCTTCAGCACGCAGGGGCTGGGCACCACACCCGGAAACCCACTGAACATCATCCACGCCTCCGAGAGCAGGATGGAGAGTGCGGCATTGGCCGCCTTCTTCGACGCACAATGGGCGTCTCTGGGTGGAAGCAGAGACGCCCGCGCCGATGTCGTGGAGGCACTGCGGTCGATCGCCGCAGAGAAAGATGCCTCCGCCCTCTATCACCTGATCCTCCAGCACCTCTTTGGTGAACGCGATGACGAGCTTAACGAAGAGAAAATCGTCAATTCTGCCACAGGTATCCGAGAGACAGTCGTCTGGAACAAGCTCTACAAGTTCCAGCGCGACGGTGTTGTCGCAGCCATCGACAAGCTGAACCGCTTCGGCGGCTGCATAATTGCCGACAGCGTCGGCCTGGGTAAGACCTTCGAGGCACTGGCCGTCATCAAGTACCACGAGCTGCGCAACGACCGTGTTCTTGTCCTGTGTCCGAAACGGCTGCGCGACAACTGGACCTTGTACACAGCTAACGACAAGCGCAACATCCTCGCCTCGGACAAGTTTAACTACGACGTTCTCAACCACACCGACCTTTCGCGTGAGCGTGGGCATTCCGGTGACATCGACCTCTCCCATATCAATTGGGGGAACTATGACCTCGTCGTCATCGACGAGTCCCATAACTTCCGCAACAAGAAGTCCCCGAAGCAGGGCAGCGAGACCCGCTACGACCGGTTGATGCGCCAGATCATCAAGGAGGGCGTCAAGACCCGAGTGCTCATGCTTTCCGCGACACCAGTGAACAACCGCCTGGCAGACCTCCGAAACCAGATCGCCTTCGCCACGGCCGGAGATGACAACGCGCTCTCTGAGCGCGGCATCACCAGTATCAACCAAACAACTCAGGTCGCGCAGAAGCAGTTCAACCGCTGGCTAGACCTGGCGGAGGAGGACCGCACCCCCGCGAGGCTGGTGGAGATGCTGGGCTTCGACTACTTCACCCTGCTCGACCAACTCACAATCGCCCGTTCCCGTCGTCACATCGAGAAGTACTACGACACCGCGGAGGTCGGGCACTTCCCCGAGCGCCTGAAGCCACTTAACTTCAAGCTCGACGTCGACCTAGCCGGGGAGTTCCGTCCAATCCGGGAGCTCAACCTCGAAATCCGCAAGCTCAACCTCGGCGTCTACGCCCCTATGCAGTACGTCCTGCCGCACAAGCAGGCAGAGTATGAGGCGAAGTACTCCACCAAGCTCGGCAGCGGGAAAGGGATCTTCAAACAGGTCGACCGTGAGCGCAGCCTCATCAACCTGATGCGGGTCAATGTCCTCAAGCGCCTGGAGAGCTCCGTCCACTCGTTCGCGCTCACGGTGGAACGCATGATGCATGCGGTCGACGATCTCCTCGACCGCATCGCGGCGCAGTCCGGTGAGATCGAGGAACCCGACATCACCGAACTCGATATCGATGATCCCACCTTCGAGAGCCTCCTTGTCGGCAGGAAGGTGAAGGTCCTGCTCACCGACCTCGATCTTGTACGGCTCACGCAGGACCTGAGAGAAGACCGGCAACGTCTCAACTCCATGCACCGGGCCGCTCAGGAGATTGACGCCAGCCGCGACGCCAAGTTGCACGCCCTCCGCGACATCATCGGCAGCAAGTGCGACAACCCCATCAACGCCGGCAACCGCAAGATCATCGTCTTCACCGCCTTCGCTGACACCGCCGCCTACCTTTATTCCGAGCTCGCGGTCTGGGCGAAGGAGACCCTGGACGTGGAAAGTGCCCTGGTTACGGGGTCCGGCGGCAACAAGACCACACTCCCCGGCCTGCATAAGGATCTTGGTTCCATCCTGACCGCGTTCTCCCCGCGCTCGAAGGAGCGCCCCGAAGAGTTCGCGGCGGAAGGGGAGCTTGAGCTGCTCATCGCCACCGATTGCATCTCGGAGGGCCAGAACCTGCAGGACTGCGACTGGCTCATCAACTACGACATCCACTGGAATCCGGTCCGGATCATCCAGCGCTTCGGCCGGATCGACCGTCTGGGCTCGACTAACCAGCAGATCCAGCTGGTCAACTTCTGGCCCAACATGGAGCTGGAGGAGTACATCGACCTGGAGCGACGCGTCAGCGGCCGGATGGTCTTGCTGGACATCTCCGCCACCGGCGAGGAGAACCTGATCGAGCAGGACGCCGGAGACCAGATGAACGATCTGGAATACCGGCGCAAACAGCTCCTGAAGATGCAGGACTCCGTCGTCGACCTGGAGGACCTGTCTAACGGCATCTCCATCACCGACATGACGCTGACGGATTTCCGGATCGATCTCGCAGAGTATCTCAAAGCGCATCCCGGCGAGTTGGACGCGCTTCCCTTGGGGACGAGCGCGGTCATCACCACCGGCGAGGCGGACATCCCGCCCGGCGTCATCTTCTGCCTGCGCGTCGAAGGCGAAGCCGCCGCCCGAATCGCCGAGCCGGGCTATCCGCTCGCTCCTTACTACCTCGTCCACATGAGTAGCGACGGCGCTGTGTTATTGCGGCACGTTCAGGCCCGGCAGATCCTCGACCGGCTTAAGCGTCTGGGGTCAGGCCGCGACATGCCCGACACGGCGGCCTACGCACGGTATGACGAGGCGACCGCGCGTGGCCGGGACATGCATGCCGCACAGAAGCTCCTTGCCGGAGCGGTGCGATCGGTCACCGGCAGGAGCGAAGAGCGCGCCGTCGCGAGCCTTTTCACTCCGGGTGGCACTCACGCGCTAAAGGGCGAGTTCGCCGGCGTCAACGACTTCGAGGTGACCGCCTTCCTGGTCGTGCTCTCCGAGGAGCTCTGATGAGGGCAGCGGATCTGATCGCAGCCCTTGGGCTGCCCGCCGATACAACGATCGCCAAGCGTGTCCCAAAGTCCGAGCTGGTGGAGCACGGCCGCTTCACCGCGGCCGACAAGCGCCAGATCAACGCCGTGGTTGGGGAGCTCCGGTGGGAGGCGTCGCTCAAGCCGAACACCGTAGGTATCGCCGCTTATCGCGACGACAAGCACGAGTATCTCGAGATCCCGGTTCTGGCGGCAGTGCTTCGTGAAGGTGCCAGGTCGCCCCGGCTCAACGTGCTACTCCACCGGGCCGTGCCCTATCCCGTAGTGCTGGTCACAGAGCAGAGCGAGTCCGCGACGTTGTCGCTTGTCGGCAAGCGCAGGTCACTTAACGAGGCCGAGGCATTCGTCATCGAGGGTGAGCCGACCGAGGTCACCTTGGACGCTGGGGTCACCTCTGACCTGCTCCAGCCCTTCTTGGACGCCCTCGCCCTCTCACGTCAGCCGCGATACACCCTACGCGACCTCTACCTGGACTGGACTGAGACGGTCGAGGCGCTCCACGCCGCCCGCATCACCGGCACATTCTCCCTGGCGGCAACCCGGGAGCAGGCCGCTGTGCGGCGGCGCGCTCTGAGCGACTACGCCCGGCTGGAGACCGAGCTGTTGCGGTTGCGTGCCCAGGCGGGCAAGGAAAAGCAAATGCAGCGCCAGATCGACTTAAATAATAAGATCGGACGCCTCAAGGCCGAGTGCGCTGCGGCTCGCGACCACCTATGACCACGGAGCGAACCCTCGTGAAGAAGATCACCGCTGGCAACCCGGAGTTCAGCTCGATGGACCTCACCGCCGCGAACCTCACGCACCTCAAGGCGTTGTTCCCGGAAGCCTTCACCGAAGGAAAGATCGACTTCGAGGTCTTGAGGCAGCTCCTCGGCGGGGTTGTTGAGGAGCGTGAGGAGAAGTACGGCCTGAACTGGCACGGCAAGCGCCGCGCCCGGCAGCTTGCCCTCACCCCCAGCCTCGGTACTCTGCGCCCCTGTCCCGAGGAGAGCGTGGACTGGGACACTACCCAGAACCTCATGATCGAGGGCGACAACCTCGAGGTGCTGAAGCTCCTCCAAAAGAGCTACTCCGGCAAGGTCAAACTGATCTATATCGACCCGCCCTATAACACGGGCAAGGACTTTATCTATCGCGATGACTTTCGGGACAATATCAAGAACTACCTGCGGCTGACCGGACAAGTAGACGGTAACGGCTACACGCTGTCTAGTAATACCGAGGCCTCCGGCCGCTTCCACACCGAGTGGCTCAACATGATGTACCCTCGCCTGAAATTGGCCCGCAACCTCCTTAAAGAGGATGGAGGAGTAATCCTCGTTTCGATCAACGATGTGGAGGCAGCATCTCTCCGCTTCATGCTTGACGAGATATTCGGCGAAGAGAATTTTCTCTGTCAATTCATATGGAACAATGAAGGAAACGTAGACCAGCAGAGCAAGATCAAGGGCGTACACGAGTATGTGCTCGCATATGCAAGAAATCTGGCCACTATTGCTTCACCAGAAGTTATTGATCCAAATATCGAAGAGACCAGCAAGCTTTATAAAGATCGAGTAGAAAACACAATCACGAAGAATGGCCCAGCAAACCCACCATCGATTGTGACATTGCCGAAAGGATTCCCGGCAGTCTTTGATAATGGGATGATTAAGGAACGGACGGATGCATGGCCGCACATCTTGGATGATCTAGTTGTGAAAGACGGTAAGCTGGAAAAGCCTGGCAGGGTTAAAAGCGGCTGGAGTTCACGAAATCTTCTGCAGCTGTTCATCGATAATGGCTGTATTCCCATTCAAGATGGCGCGGGAAAGGAAACCAGCTTTGCACTCACCGCCCAAGGTGCCATCTATGTGTACAAGCAGCGGCAGCAGAATGGAGGGCACGTTGTTTCGGTAATTCGAAACGTGGGCACGTCGAAGCAGAACAGCATGAGACTGGCCAATTGGGGCATTAATTTTCCATACCCCAAGCCCTTGCTGCTAATTCAATATCTCGTCCAGATCTTTACTCGCAATAATGATAATGATGTCGTTATGGACTTTTTTGCGGGATCTGGAACCACGGGGCATGCAGTTTATCGCTTGAACTCGATTACGGCCGGAAATAGGAGACTGGTTCTTGTTCAATTACCCGAGGAGGCGACCACTGAAAGCCTTGCACAGATAACTCCTAGGCGCCTGCGAATGGCGGCACAAGAAATTAGAGAAGAAAACCCTCTATTCGAGGGCGACCTCGGCTTCAAGATGTTTAAGTTGGATGCTTCCAATCTGCGCGCCTGGGATCCAAACGCAGAAAATCTTGAGCAGATTATATTCGAGCACGTCGAGCACCTGTTGCCCGGCCGTAACGAAAAAGACCTTCTCTACGAGGTGCTAATCAAACGCGGGGTAGACCTCTGCAGCCCGATCGAGACACGGAAGATCGCGGGCAAGACGGTCTACACCGTCGGAGGGGTACTGTTCGCCTGTTTGGGGCAGGAGATCACCCCGGATGTGACGGAGACGCTTGCGCTCGGCATCGTCGAGTGGCGTAAGGAGCTCGACCCTGCGACTGAGAGCACGGTGGTCTTCCGGGACAGCGCCTTCACCGACGACGTGGCGAAAGCCAACACCACGGAGATCCTGAAGCAGCACGGTTTCGTCAAGGTCGAGAGCCTGTAGGGAAGGTTTTGCGTTGAAGCTGCATTTCGAGGCCGATCTCGACTACCAGCGCGCGGCAATCGACGCTATTTGCGGACTCTTCCAGGGGCAGGAGATCTGCCGGAGCGAGTTCACGGTTGTCCGTGAGAGCGGAGGCTCGGCGCTTTTCGGCGTCTCCGATCTGGGCATCGGCAACAGGCTGACCCTGCTCGATGACGAGATCCTGAGCAATCTGCGGGAGATCCAGAAGCAGAACGGGCTGGTCACCTCCGCAGAGCTGACCTCGGGTGACTTCACCGTAGAGATGGAGACGGGTACCGGGAAAACCTACGTCTACCTGCGCACGATCTTTGAGTTAAACCAGAAGTATGGGTTTACTAAATTCGTCATAGTCGTGCCGTCGGTTGCGATCAAGGAAGGTGTCTACAAGTCCCTCCAGATCATGGGGGAGCACTTCAAGACCCTCTACAACGGTGTCCCGTTCGAGTACTTCCTCTACGACTCTGCCAAGCTCGGCCTGGTTCGCAACTTCGCGACCAGCCCGCAGGTTCAAATCATGGTCACCACGGTTGGCGCGATCAATAAAAAGGACGTCAATAACCTCTACAAGGACACCGAGAAGCTCGGTGGTGAGCGCCCGATCGAGCTGATCAAGGCAACCCGACCGATCGTGATCGTGGATGAGCCGCAGAGCGTCGACGGCGGGCTCAAGGGCGCAGGCAAGACCGCGCTCGGTGAGATGAACCCCCTTTGCACACTCCGCTACTCCGCCACCCACGTGGACAAACACCACATGGTTTACCGGCTCGACGCCGTCGACGCCTACCAGCAGAAGCTGGTCAAGCAGATCGAGGTGGCCGCCGCCACCGTGCAGGACGGACACAATCGGCCCTACGTCCGACTCTTGTCAACCAATAACAAGAATGGCGTCATCACTGCCAAGGTCGAGCTGGACGTCGAGATCGCCGGTCACGTTCAGCGGCGCGAGGTGAGCGTCCAGGACGGCGACGACCTTAGGCAGACCACCAACCGCGGTGTCTACGCGGACTGCGCCATCGGTGAGATCCGCGCCGCGAAGGGCGACGAATACGTCGAGCTCAGGGTGCCCGGCGGTGAACAGTTCCTGCGGCCTGGACAAGCCTGGGGGGATGTGGATCCGCTTGCGGTACAGACTGAGCTAATCCGTCGCACGATCCTGGAGCACCTCAGGAAGGAGCAGCGGCTGCGCTCGCATGGCATCAAGGTGCTGAGCCTGTTCTTCATCGACTCGGTCGAGCGATACCGCGCCTACGACGCCGGCGGGAACGAGATCAAGGGCGCCTACGCGGAGATCTTCGAGCGAGAGTACCGGCGAGCCGCGCGTCGGCCCGAATTCCAGACTCTGTTCGACAAGGTTGACCTCGACGCCGCAGCGGAAGAGGTACATGACGGCTACTTCTCCATCGACAAGAAGTCCAAGCGGGCGATCGACACGAGCGAGAGCAACGCGAGCGGCCGTGAGAGCGCGGAGGACGCCTACAACCTCATCATGAGGGACAAGGAGCGTCTTCTCAGCTTCGATACACCGCTCAAGTTCATCTTCTCCCACTCGGCGCTCCGCGAGGGTTGGGACAACCCGAACGTGTTCCAGATCTGCACCCTCCGTGAGATGGGATCGGAGCGGGAACGCCGTCAGACCATCGGCCGCGGTCTCCGTCTCTGCGTGAATCAGCAGGGTGAGCGGGTCCGCGGGTTCGAATACAACACGCTGACGGTTATCGCTACAGAGAGTTACGAGGAGTTCGCCGAGAACCTGCAGAAGGAGATCGAAGCGGACACGGGGATCCGATTCGGTGTCATCCGGCCGGACGAGTTCGCCGCGATCGTCATCGTTGGCGATGACGGACAGGCCGAGCAACTAGGCGCGGAAAAGTCGCGTCTCCTCGTCAACTACCTAAAGGCCGAGGGCTATGTCGACGGCAAGGGCCGGGTTCAGGATTCATTGCGGCAGGTCATCAAGGACGGCACCCTCTCAGTGCCGGAGCCGCTGAAGGCACACCTGCCGCAGATCACGGAAGTCATCAAGAAGCTGGCAGGTCGCCTGGAGATCAAGAACGCGGACGAGAGACGTTCCATCAGGGCCCGCAAGGAGGTCCTCTACAGCGAGGAGTTCAAGGCACTCTGGGACCGGATCAAGTACAGGACCACCTATCGGGTCCAGTTCGACAACGAGAAGCTCATAAAGGACTGCACGGACGCGCTCCGAGGGGCTCCGCCGATTCCAAAGACGCGGCTCCAGTGGCGCAAAGCGGATCTCTCCATCGGTCAGGCCGGGGTGCTGGCCAAAGCGCAGACCCATAGTGCCGACACTGTCACGCTGAACGAGTCGGATATTGAACTGCCTGACCTCCTCACCGATCTGCAGAATCGCACGCACCTCACCCGACGTAGCATCCATAGGATCGTCGTCGCGAGCGGCAGACTTAACGACTTTCGCCGCAATCCACAGCAGTTCATCGAACAGGCCGCGGAGGCCATCAACCGCTGCAAGCAGCTTGCACTGGTTCAAGGCATCAAGTACGAGCGCATTGGCGACAGCGAGTACAGCGTCCAGGAGCTATTCGAAGCCGAGGAACTCACCGGATACCTCAAGAGCATGCTGTCCGACGTCCAGAAGTCGGTGATGGAGAGCGTCCTCTACGACTCCCTGGTCGAGAAGGGCTTCGCCGAGGACCTCGAAGCGAATGACCGAGTCAAGGTGTACACCAAGCTTCCCCGAGACTTCAAAGTCCCGACTCCGCTGGGCTTCTACAACCCTGACTGGGCCATCCTGATCGACACAGAGGACGGTGAGAAGCTGTATCTGGTCGTGGAGACCAAGGGCGGCCTACAGCTCGGCGACCTCCGCGACAAGGAGAGTGCGAAGATCGAGTGCGGCAAGGCCCACTTCAAGGCCATCGCCATCGGCGACAATCCGGCTCAGTTCCGAACCGCGACCAGCGTCGAAGACATCCTTACATGATCCTCATATGAGGAAGGCGACCCGCCGTTCCCGCGATCGGCCGCGGCCGCCTCCGTAGTGACCTGCGATCCCCGCGTTCTTCACGGAGCAGCCCCAACGCGGGGATCGCTGAAAGGCCTGTGCGGTCGTAATGCCGCTGGGCATCTCTCCGCACTGCGCAATTTGCCTGCGCCGACAGCGCCTGGTAGACGCCTTCTGGGCGGCAGATCGGGGTGATCTGGAGGATCATGCCAGCCTCGCCGGCCAGGGTGACCTGCTTGAGACGGCTGGTTTCACAGCTGATCTGCCGCCGACTTTGCCCCGCCAAGGTTTGACGACGCGGGTCAGCAGCAGCCGACAGATCAACGCATGCGCGCGGATGCGGTGTTCGAGCCCGATGGAAGACCGGTCGCAGGAGGATGTCGCGGAACCCGCCTCTCTGCCTCCAGCGGTGTGGGACATACACGGGATGATCTTTGCGACGGCGTTGGACGCGCAAGGCAAAGATGCAGCTCACACTATGTAAGCCGGGTGCAAGGCCGCCGCTCTCCTAAAGCGGGTGCCGCAGGTTCGAATCCTGCCGGGGGCACTTTTCCGCACAAAGGTGGACATGCCGCCTTTCCTCGCTCTGCGATGCATCGATCACGCTCGATCTTGGCCCGTCTACCTCTGGTCTTCCAGTCGATCTCCAGTAGCTGCATCCTCTATAGCAACTCGGCATGCTAACGAGCATGCTTGTTGGCATGCTCGTTAGCATGTTCCGTCTGTACTGGCTGGCGGGGAGAGAGTGGTGCAGGACGAGGAGCTAGCCGAGATCATCAGGAACCTGCGAACGCTGGGCGGAGACATCTCCGATGTGGAGGTGAAGAAGTCCCAGCGCGAGTTGCCGAAGACAGTCCGGGAGACCCTCTCGGCCTTCGCCAACACCGGTGGTGGGGTGGTTATCCTCGGTCTGGACGAGACCAGGGGGTTCGCGGCGACCGGCGTGCACGATGCCCTGAAGCTCTCCAACGATCTGGCCTCGCTCTGCTCCACCGACATGGAGCCCGCCTTGCGACCGCTGATCCATGTCCATGATTTCGAAGGCGTGAAGCTCGTCGTCGCGGAGATTCCGGAACTGGATCCGGCCCAGCGGCCGTGCTTTTACCGAGGCGCCGGGATGACCAAGGGCAGTTTCGTCCGCGTCGGTGACGGTGACCGACGTCTGTCGAGTTACGAGGTCCAGATCATGCTGTCCTCACGAGGTCAGCCTCGCGAGGACGAGCAGAGCGTTGCGGGGACCGGCCTTGATCTTCTCGATCCGGTCATGCTGGAGACATTCATCGCGCGGGTACGCACCAGTAGGCCGTACGCCTTCAAAGATCTGGACCGCGATGCGCTGCTCAGACGGGCCCGAATACTGGTGACCGGGCCTGACGGCGCGGATAGTCTTTCCCTTGCGGCACTGATCGCGCTCGGTTCCTATCCTCAGGAGCACTTCCCACAGCTGATGATCAGCTTCGTCCACTACCCGCCGCCCACCAGCGACGCATCGGCGGTGGGGACTCGGTTTCTTGACAATGTCACCATCGAGGGCCCCATCCCTGTCATGGTCCGCGACGCGCTGGCGGCGGTCCGGCGGAACATGTCCAGAAGGGCCGTCATCGGAGGAGCCGGCCGACAGGACGTGTGGGAATACCCCGAAACCGCTCTCCGAGAGGCTGTAGTCAACGCGCTAGTACACAGAGACCTCTCCAGCGCTGCCCGTGGCACGCAAATCCAGATCGAGATGTACCCCGACAAGCTGACCGTCCGGAACCCCGGCGGCCTGTTCGGCCCGGTCACCATCGACAACCTCACCGACGAGGGAATCTCTTCCACACGCAACGCGACCCTAATGAGGATCCTCGAAGACGTTCCCATCCCAGGTGAGACACGAACGGTCTGCGAGAACCGGGGTTCCGGAATCCGCGCCATGGTCGCCGCGCTCCGCGCAGCCGGAATGAGCCCACCGCAGTTCGATGACCGGATCTCCTCTTTCACCGTCACCATCCCCAACCACGCGTTGCTGAGTGAGAAGACCGTGAGATGGATCGAAAGCCTCGGAGAGAGAGGACTCACCGACAGCCAGTGCATCGCACTGGCGATGCTCCAGGACGGGGAAATCTTGGACAACCGCTCCTACCGGAGTACAGCCGGTGTGGACTCGCGGGTCGCCACGGCCGAGTTGCAGGATCTCGTGGCACGCGAGCTCGTGTTTCAAACAGGGACCCGGCGGTGGGCCCGTTACGAACTGTCCCAACGGCTGCGCGGCCGTACCTCTGCTGGGACCTCGGCATCCACGCGGGCCGACCGGCGTCCGCAGTTGCTGGACGCGCTCGGCGACGAAACTCTCTCAAGAGCCGAGTTGGCCCGGCGCACCGGGCTCACGGATCAGACGGTACGGCGCTGGCTCTCGATCATGCGAGAGGAGGGCACGGTGGAACTGGTCGGTAGTTCTCCCCGCAGCTCAACCGCCCGGTACCGCAAGACGCGTCAGGGCTCTCTTTTCCCGCCGGCCGGTCCTCAGTAGTGAGAGATCGGCACCCGGTCCATGGCGTGATTATGCGGTTGATCAGTGTCCGAATCGTCCCCTGGCTACCGCAATCCACGCCTTCACGACAAGGCGACCGCGGGAAGCCGCAGATGGTAGCGCTGTAGATTTGCGTGTGCCTGGCCGGGGCACTCTTTGATCAGCTCAAATAGCCCCTCACCTGGGATTTCTCCTCAATCACTTGATGCTCTGATCCGGTCGCGCGCCGCTGTAGGCAGGCGCAGGTCAGCGACCCCGGACTATTCGCGGGATGATTCCGGGGCGTGGCGCTACTGCTCGCACACTGGTACGCACCGCTGGCACGCCGACCAGGCAATCCGCGGATGTAGCAACGGCACAGGTAGACACTGCACATGCAGCCACACACAGCCTGCCGGCCGGCGTGCAAGGCAGGTTGCTCCCAGGTAGCGTCTCGGTCTCGCCCGGCCGTACCCACAGTCCTCTGCCGGGCCGTTCAGAGGCGGCCGTGAGCGATCGACTGTTCGCTTGTCAGGTCGTCGGCGAAAGAGAAGGCGGGCCGTCGGCCGCTATTTCGTGGCCCGGGACTTCGGACAACGGCACGGTCTCCTCGCTCACAAGCCTGATGTCCGGATGGCTCTTGCCCACCTCGACCCGGGCGCGGCGGGCCGCGGCGATGTGCGTGCGAAAGTCCGCCATCTGTACGTGCTGCCCGTCCAAGGACCGGGTGGCGGCGTTCGCGGCGGCTAAAATGATCACGTTGACCAGGTCGCCGCCCGCGAGCCCGAGGGACTCCTGTGCCAGCGACTCCACGTCGAGGTCCGTACCCCTCGGCAGTTCCTCCGGCAGCATGTGCGACCACAGCCGCCGGAGCGTGTCGAGGTCGGGTAGTTCGAACCTGATGTGATCGAGGATGCGCCGAACGAACGCGGCATCGTAGTTCTTGGGGAAGTTGCTGGTGAAGACGACGAGACCGTCGAATCGATCGAGCTGGCGCAGCATGACGGCCCGTGAGACGTTGACACCATGGTCGGCACTCTGCCGGACCTCACTGAGCCGACTACCGAGAATGGAGTCGGCCTCGTTGAACACGAGGACGGCGTTCGCTTTCCTGGCTGCGGCGAAGCAGCGGATGATATTTTTCGGCGTCTGACCGACATAGCGCGACTCCATCGCCGCGTAGTCGACATCGATGATCGGGCGCTTGAGGCGATGCGCAAGGGCCTCGGCACACAGGGATTTACCGGTCCCCGAAGGGCCGTAAATGTTGATCGCGGTGCCGCGCCGGTAGGGGTCGAGTTTCTTCAGACCCCATTTGTTGTAGATCAAATCATGGTGGTCGAGTTTGCCCAGCGTAACTTCGATGCGCTTCTTCACCTCGTCCGGGATGATGAGGTCGTCAAGAGAGCGAAGCGGATCCTCCGCCACGAACCGGATGTCCCGCTCCGACTCGTCCATCGCCGCGCGGAGTTCGTCCGCCGCCTTCGCATCGGGAGACCGGTCCGTGTAGCTCCCGGCGGACCGGGGCGCCCGCCCCTCCGGACCTTGGCCGCCGTGTTCGTCGTGTATGGGGTGCCAGTTTTTGGGCATGCGGTCTTCTTCTTCCTCCGCCGGGGACCGTCAGAGCGGCCAGTTCCGGATGACCTCGGTGCCACCGGTGTTCCAGAAATCAGCTCGGATCTCGGGTGGCAGGTAGTCCCGGTGCAGCCTGAGCTCGGCCTTGACCGTGGATCCGTCTCGGTACTGGCACTGCAGCACGGCGTCGATGTTCGTATCGCCCCTATGGGCTCGGTGGAAAGTGCAGGTGATCTCAGAGATCAGGCCACGAAGGCGACTGTCGGTCGCGGCCGGCCCCCGGGAGAGTGCCGCGTGCACCTGTCCGGCGTCAATGCCAGTTTCCTCTGCCACCTTGGCGCTGAGGGTGTCCGCGACGAGCATCCCGAGTCGGGAGACCGCTGGGCGCGGGCGCTTCCGGCGGATAACGAGGACAGCCACCCCGGCAGCGACGCATGCCAGCACAATCAGGGAGGTAGGAACCATGGCCCGCGACCATTCCCTTCTATCTTTTCTCATCTCAGGCGCCTAATGCGTCATCGAAAGTTCTTCGTCGCGAAGCTCCGTTAAATTTACTTTTACGGTCGACTGCTTGCGATTCAGCCATGCATCCTTGACCTCTTGTGGGATCTCGTCACGGGAGACCTTCTGTGTGGTCGTGATCTGCTGCACTTCACGTGCGCCGATTTTCTCGATGACCCACGTGGTCACTGTCACGATCCAATCTCCGGACAGTTCGCGCCTGAATTCCATGAGCTGCCCGATGAGCCGTTCCCGTACCTTCTCCCAGGCGGTCTTGATCTTTCTTCGGATCTCGGATACAGCATTGTCCACGGACCTGAACGCCGCTTTCGCGGTCTCGTACAAGTATGGAAGGTGGATCTCCACCCAGGGCAGGAAGCTGTTCTCGGCCCACTTGCAGATGCGATCCCAGAACGTGATGGCCACCGCGCCACCCACGAGCAGTGCAGTTGCGAGCAAGGCGATGAACACCGCCATCACACACCCCCGGGAAAGACCTGGAAAACAGCTGTGCCGCCGTCGCGCAGTTTGTTTCTGATCTCGTCTGTGAGGAGGTCCCAGTCGTGCACCTGTTCGGTCCGCGCGGAGACGTTCTCCTTCCCGCTCCCGTCGGGTGTGTAAAGAACTTCCACCACCCGCCTGACGCCACCCCGCGAAAAGCCCGGATTGAGCGATTCATACCTGGCTGTCACCCGCAGCAGCACATCGGAAAGAGCCGTGACCGCGTGGGAATCGGGCGAGGAGAGACCCTTCAGAAGCGGTGAATCCGCGGGGACCTGACACAGGTCGAGGAGAGCTCGATAGGTGTCCTGCTCGGGCTTACGAATTATCGATGCCATCTGCCGGGCAACCGTTTGGTACACGCTCGCGTCCTCGGCGTCGTCAGCGTCCATTACGTCGGCCAGCGCGGATTCCACCGCTCTCACAAGGGGAGTCAGGGTCGTGATGGCCATCTTCCGGAAGGCGGGAGTGCCGACAGGGCGGCCGTCTCGGAGGATGCTGACAGCCTGCGCTAGAAGGTCCCGGAGTTTGTGAAGGTTGTCCGGATTTTGTCCGCCCATTCTTCTCCTCAGGGCAAGTGCCACCGGGCGGCTTGTCGGCGCGTCAGAGTTCTGGCATTTGTCCACCGAACCCCACCCCAAATACTGACACGCCGGGCGACACGGGCCCAGTATGGAGCAGTGCCATCGAAGATTCCAGAGGGATTACTGATTCGTCTGGTAGGACCGCTTTTCGGGAACGGCATAATTGATGTTTCCGGACATGCGGACCAATCCTGACTGAAGGTGGTCAGCCCTTTCGCCTGTCGGCTGGACCTACGGATAACCGCCCAACGAGCCATGGCGGACAACGGGAGTGCCCCCGATGTATGGACACCGGCTGTTATGCGACAGCCGGCGTTTTATCGGGCTGCTGCTCGTAGTCGATGGGACTGAGGGGTAGCCCAGGCTGGAGTTCCTCCGCATCGGTGCCGGGGGATTCGACGCCGTACGCCGCGACGAGAGCGCCCACCGGCTCGGCGCGGTGCTGGCCGCCGAACCGCTCGATCGCATCCTTCTGCTCGGCGACCTCAACAGCACCGTCGACGACCGCGGGCTGGGCCCGGTCCTTGCACTGATGGCAGCCCCACCCCGCGATTTCGCCTTCAGTTGGCCGGCTCGCGCCCCGCTGGCACGTATCGACCAGATCCTGACCCGCGCGATGACGGTGACCGACATCCACGCGCTGCCGAGAACGGGCAGCGACCACCTGCCGATCGCCGCCCATATCCGCCTCTGACCGGTACGGCAGGTCATCCCCGGATCGACCCTCCGAGTGATCACAGGTGCCAGCCGAGCAGGTTCCAGTGCCGGCAGAACCAGAGGAGGGCGACCAGTCCCGCCAGCACGACCACCTGGTGGACGCGGGCCAGGACGCCCGCGTGCGGCCAAGCCTTCACAGTGGTGGCGATCCCGGCGACGGTGAGTGCGAGGACCAGCAGCGGCAGCACCAGGAGGACCTGGACGTTGGCCGGCACGCCGTACAGGATGCTCGTGTCGCCGGTCAGGACCAGCGTGAACAGCACCACGAACACCAGTCCGGCCGCGGCGGCGAGCCCGGTCAGGACACGCCCCGCGCGCCAGACACGCGGTACGGGACGCCTCTTGGCCCGGCGGACCACCGCGGCCACCGGCAGGCCGAGCACGGCGGTCAGGGCGGTGACGGCGAACAGCAGGACGATGACGACGTTGACCGGCGGGGTATCCCACCAGGAAACGTGTTGGTAGGCGGGGCCGTCCGTGGCCACGTAGGCGGCACCGCTCCCGCCGGTCACGAGCGCCAGCCGCTGCGTGCCGCCGTCCTGCTGATACAGCCCGGGCCCCAGCGGGCTCCATGTCGAGCCCCGGAAGATCAGCTTTCCGCCCTCCACCCGCAGCCGGGTGGCGCCGGTCAGGGCGACCACCTTCTCGATGCTGGACTCGGCGGACCGGGTGAGCTTGTAGAAGCCTTCGACAGGCGTGACGGAAGCACCGCCCTCGGGCACGGCGCGCTTTCCGGGCAGGAAGCGGTCGAAGAAGGCGGGAATCATGTCGGTGAAGGCGTCGGCACCGCCCAGACCGTTCATGGAGACGAACAGGCCGAGGTCGGCGTCGGGCACCAGCAGCAACGCGCTCTGGAAGCCCTCCCAGCCACCGTCGTGCATGATCACGCGATGTCCGTTGAGCGTCTGCTCCTTGAACCCGTGGGCGTACCCGTCGACGCGCGGATCGGCCGCGAACGACCGCCGGTGCATGAGCCGGGCCGTCGGCTCGTCGAGGATGCGCCGGTCGCCGAAGCGTCCGTTCCGCAGGTGGGCGATCATGAAGTGGGCCATGTCGCTCGCGGTGGCGCTGATCGATCCGTCGGGGGCGAGGTTGTCGAAGACGAACGGTTTGCGCCGATACGCCCCGCCCTCGTAGTCGTAGCTGCGCGCCAGGTCCGCGGCCAAGGGGGCGGGGACGGGCTCGGCGGCCGTGCTGTGCCGCATCGCGAGCGGGTCGAGGATGTGGTCGCGCACGTACTCGTCGTACGGCTGCCCGCTCACCCGCGACACGATGTATCCGGCCAGCGCCGCCCCATAGTTCGAGTACGCGGACACCTCGCCGGGCGGGCGCACCCGCGCGGGCATGTTGCCCGCGAGATAGTCCGCCAAGGGCGGCACGTCGTCCTTGCTCCGCGCCCCCACGCCGATCGTGCGGTCCTCGAACCCGGCCGTGTGGTCCATCAGATCCTGCAGCGTGATCGGCCGGGGGTAGGTCGCGGGGATCCGGACCGCGGTGAGGTAGCGGTTCACGTCCGCCTTCAGGTCCAGCTTGCCCTGCTGAACCTGCTGCATCACCGCGGTCCAGGTGAACAGCTTGGTGATCGAGGCGATCCGGACCATCGAGGTGTCCGGGTCGAAGGGCCTGCGGTTCTCGACGTCGGCCAGTCCGTACCCCTTGCTGAAGAGCGTCTTCCCACCGCCCACCACCGAGACGACCGCGCCCGGCACGTGGCCCGCCGCCAGCCCGTCCGCCATCGCGGCGTCGAAGAAGTCCGCCAGCGCACGTTCGTCCGGGATACCGGTAGCCGCCGCGGCAGGGGAGGCGACGCAGGGCGGCACGAGGATCATCAGCGCCGCGCACACCGCGGCGAGCATCGAACGGAAGACATACACGGGACGACTCCTGACCTTGTCCAGGCCGTCCACGATGCGGCCGGCGAGGGTGCGGCCACATCGCCATCGCGGCCAGAGTCGTCTGCGACGAAAGTCGGAGACCGCCCGGCGTCCGGCATCGACGCCGGTATGAGGTGGCGCGCCGCCGCCCTGGCTACGCTGAACCGATGCTGTCGTACCGCGCGGCGCTGCGGCGGGTGGCCCCGCTCGGGCCACACGCGATCAGCGCGGCCTCCATGGCGCTCTGCCTGTTCCTCACCGTCCTGGCGGTCAAGACGCCGTGGGCGCCGCTGCCGCGACCCGTCATCGCCGCCGCCGGGCTGGCGGGCACGGGTGCGGTGTGGTTCCGGGACCGGTGGCCGGTCGCGGTGGCCGTCGCCGGAGCGGGCGCGTACGTGCTGTCGGGCAATCCTGGGCCGCTGCTGATCAGCCTGTTCTCCGGCGCGGGCACGCGCTTCCCGGCGCTGGCGGCCATCGGCATGGCGGGGTTCCTGGCCCAGCAGTGGGTGGACGGCGGCCGGTTGGGCACGGACGCGCTGATCGCGGCGCTGACCGCCACCGGGGTCACGCTGGCGGCGGGCGCGTACGTCAGCACCCGCCGCGAGCTGACCCGATCACTGCGCGAGCGCGCCGAACGCGCCGAGACCGAGCAGCGTCTACGCAACGAGCAGGCGCGGTTAGCTGAGCGCGGCCGGATCGCCCGGGAGATGCACGACGTGCTCGCGCACAAGATAACGCTCATCTCGCTGCACGCCGGCGGCCTGGAGGTGAACGCCGGCGCAGCGCCGGAGCGCGTCGAGCGGGAGGCGGCGCTGATCAGGGTCAGCGCGCAGGAGGCGCTCGAAGAGCTGCGCAAGATCCTCGGCGTGCTGCGCGCCGGGCGGGGCGATGACGACGACGGCTTCCCCGACCTGCGGCGGCTGGTGGACTCCTGGGTATCGGCCGGCGGGACCGTCACCCTGCACGGCGACATCGGCACGTGGCCATTGGAGACGGCCAGGGCCGCGCATCGCCTCGTCCAGGAGGGCCTGACCAATGCGCACAAGCACGCCCAAGGCGCCCCGGTCACGGTCACGGCCACCGGGAGCAGGGAAGACGGCGTCGTGATCGCGGTCGCCAACGGACGATCGCCCCAGCCGAGTACGGAGACCGGCGCCGGGGTCGGACTGGTGGGCCTGGCGGAGCGTTTCCGGCTTATCGGCGGAACGGTGCACGGCGGGCCGGACGATGCGGGAGGCTGGCGTCTCGAGGGCCGGCTGCCGTGGCACGCCGCGGACGCATCGCCGAGGGAATCACATGATCAGGACACTGCTGGTTGACGACGAGTCGCTGATCCGCGCGGGGCTGCGGTTCATCATCGAGTCCGCACCCGACGTGGAGGTCGTGGGCGAGGCCGAGGACGGCATCCAGGCCGTCGACGCGGTCCGCCGCCTCCGGCCCGACGTGGTCCTGATGGACGTCAGGATGCCCCGGTACGACGGCCTGGCCGCCACCGGGGCCATCCGCCGGCTCTCCCGGGCACCCGCGGTGATCATCCTCACCACGTTCGACAGCGACGAGCACGTTTTCACCGCACTGGAGGCGGGAGCCTGCGGGTTCCTGCTCAAGGACACCTCGCCGCACGACCTGATCCGGGCGATCCGTCTCGCGCACGGCGGTGACTCGATGCTGTCCCCGCAGGTCACTCGGCGGCTGATCCACCGGCTCACCACCGACCAGCCCATTCGGCGCCGCCGTGACGCGCTCGCCCGGCTGGAGACCCTGACCGGCCGCGAGCGCGAGGTGCTCGTCGAGGTCGGGCTCGGCCGCTCCAACACCGAGATCGCAGCCCGCCTGAACATGAGCGAGGCCACGGTCAAGAGCCACATCTCCCACCTGTTCGACAAGCTCGCCGTCACGAACCGCGTACAGGTGGCCATCGCCGCCTACCGCGCCGGTCTGGTCGACTGACCCAGACAGGCCCCACCGCGAATTCCGCGACCCCGCCCGGCATGGCCGTGACGGACGCCACGGAGAGCTTGACCGTGGGTGACGGCGATCGGGATCGCCGTCACCCGGTCGTCGGGACGCTACGCGTCCGGCTGGAGGACGGTGACCACGTGGCTGGTGTTCGCCGATCTGATGACCGAGTTCCCGACCAGCGTGACGATGTACGTGTGCTCCCCGGCCGTGGCCGGCGTGTCGGCGAAGCCGAACGACCCGTCGGCGGCGGGGGCCACCTTTGGCAGGGCTTTCGAGGTGACGGTGCCGTCCGGGCCGACGACCTTGCGCGAGACGATGATCGTCGTTCGCGGGAAGGAGACGCCGTCGGCGCCGAAGGTTCCGCTGAAGTCCAGTCGCTCGCCGACGGCGCCCGTCGCCGGTCCGGTCACGGTGAGCACCGGCTGGTACGGGGCCACCGTGACGGTCGCCGAGGCGCCGTGACCGTCGAACCATGAGTTGCCGGGCCAGTACACCTGATACCGGAACGTCCCGCTGGAGGGTGGCGTGTCGGTGAACTCATAGGTTCCGTCCGCCGCCGTGGTGATCTCCTGGTAGGGCCTGTAGGTGCCGTCGGGGAGCCAGCGGTACAGCTCGAGCGTCTGTACGCCGGGCGGCGACCCGGTGCTCAGCGTGAGCCGTCCGCTGAAGGTCGACTGCGTGAGCGCGGTCGCCGCGGCGGGAGCCGTCAAGGTCAGCGAGGAGGAGTGGTAGGGCGAAGGCGGCAGCCGCCACAGGTGCATCCGCCCGGTGCCGGGGTCCTTCAGCACCGCCCAGGTGTATATGCCGTGGAAGGCGATGCTGCCCGCGATCAACGCCTTCCCCTGGTGGCCGGCCTCGTAGATCACCTCCGCCGTGGCCGGGTCGTACACCACGAGCTTGGCCGAGTCACCCGCGGAGGAGTTCCAGCCACCCACGACATAGGCGCCGTCCGGACTGGCCGCGACAGCGGCGGGGACATCGTGCTCGCTCGACCCGCCGCCGTCGTAGGCACGGGCCTGAGTCAGGGTCGTGGTGTCCCAGGCGTCGAACCGGTGGGTGTCGGCGAGCGCCGTCAGCGCCGCCGAGGTGTCCCCGTCGACGGCGAGATCCCGCAGGAGCGGCAGCCCGTCCGCGTCTCCGCGTATCTCGCCGCGCGGGATGCCGGGGGTGGTGTTGACGTCGTACACCCTGACCACGGCGGGACTGACTCCCGGCTCCCCGGCCACCAGCGTGGCCCCGCCGACGGCGACCAGCGGAGGCCGTGTCGTGGCCGGCCCGACGCGGACGGGGGCGGATGGTGCCGTCGCCGACGCGATGAGATGGACGACACCTCCCTCTCCCGCTTCGCCGCACCCGTATCCGATCCACAGCCGGTCGTGGGACTGCGCCAGGGTCGACGGGCACGGGTATGCGGTGAGATCGAAACGCCGGGTGATGGCGACCGTTACGGGGTCGATCTCGATCAGCTCATTCGAATCGCGCAGCGCCGCGTACACCTTCCTGGCACCGTCCGATACGGACAGGGCGACGGCGCCGGACAGGCCGCCGATCGTGCCGATGGGCCGGCCGTCGTAGGACGCGACCACGATCCGGTCGTCGGCGGCGACGAAGACCTTGCCACCGCCCGCCACCACGTCTCCGCCCCTCCCCGCGACGACACCGAGGTCACCGACGACACCGAGGTCACCGACGACACCGAGGTCACCGACGACCCCGGCGGCCGCGGCGGCGGGCGACTGAGCGACGAGCAGGCCCGCCGTCACGAGCAGGGATCCTGCCAAGGCGACTAATCGGCGGGATAGAGGAGCACGGCCAGAGGTCGATGGGCGCACATGCACTCCGTTCTGGATGTGGCGAGAAGCGAGCGCCCTGACGTGACTTGAGCAGCTCACTTCCGCTGATGATCTCCGTCAATCGAACGTATATTCGCATAGTGCAGCACTGTCGTCCAGAGCACACCGAGCTCACATCAGCGCGATCCGCGCATTTTCGAGAGCCGGTCTCGCATCAGTCGTCGGCGGCGACGAGCAGCGAGAGGACACCGGCCATGCGGTCGATGAGGATCAGTTCGTGGAAGTCGGTGTGGACTCCGCCCCAGTCGTGGAAGGCCTCGTGGCCGAGGTCCTCGAGTCGATATCGGCTCGTCGCCGCCGCGAGCGGCAGGTAGACCTCTCGTTCCAGGCGAACGGCCAAGTCAGGGGGAAGTTCCCCGTACTGTCCGGCCCATCCGCGCAGGAGCCCGTTCGCGTGCTCCTCATCGATCTGGATATATCGGGCCGGGGTGATGTGCCGCAGCCAGTAGGGCCCATGCCGTAGTCCTTCGGGCTCTACGCCTCCTCCCGCATAGTCGTCGCGGAAGGCCGTATGGCCGATCAATGCCGTCAGCAACCAGTCGTCGCCGGGATCGGAGCGAGGCAGATCGAATCGCTTGATGTCCACCCATCGGAACGCATGCCCGGCCGGAACGTCGAAGCGGAAGCTACGAAAGTTGACGAAGGTCTGATCCCGGTAGGCGAGAGTTTCCGACACCTCGCAACGATAAGACCGGCCGGACAGCCAGTAGAGGGCAGTCCACGTCCCGGCAGAGCCGGACGCGTCCCGCACGCGGATCTCCGCCGCCCGCCCAGCGATGTGAGCGGATGTGGTTCACCACGAGACGAGCTCGGCCAGTGCGGCGCCGGTCGCCTCGTCGGCCGGGAGGAATGCTTCCAGTCGCAGTTCGGCGATGGTGACGTCGGTGGCCGTACCGAAGTGAGTGAGTGTGGTGATCAGCCGGAGTTCCCGGCTGTCCGGGTCGCTCGTGCGGAGCTGCAGCGGCACCGCGAAGCCGAGGTGATGCGGCGGCAGGTGCCGTGGACGCGGTGGCGCCAGGTCGGCGAGTTCCGCGGCGAGGCGGCGGAGCCGATCGCTCGGATTGCGCAGGCTCTCGGCTTGGACGCGGTCGATGATGTGCCATGCCCACTCGTCGAGGTTGACGATGCGCGGCGCGAGACCTCGCGGATGGAGCAGGACCTTGGGGACGCTCGCCGGTGGGGCGAGCAGGGCCGGGTCGACTCCCCTGGTGATCATGTGGAATCCGGCGTTGGCCGACACGAGATCGCCGTGCCGGTCGACGATCACGGCCGGGTACGGCAGGTGGCCGTGCAGGACGCGATCGAGGGCGGTCCTGACCGGCGCCAGCTGGGGATCGTCCAGGTCGGTCTGTGGGTACGCGGGCGCGTATCCCGCGGCGAGGAGCAGTTCGTTGCGTTCGCGGATCGGCACCTCCAGCGACTCGGCCAGCCGTATGATCATCGACCGGCCCGGGGTCGAGCGTCCGCTCTCGATGAAGCTGACGTGCCGTTGGGTGGTGCCGGCGCGCACCGCCAGTTCGAGTTGGCTGACGCGCCGGCGGGTGCGCCACGTGCGCAACGCACCCGCGAGTCCGCCGCTCGCCGATTCGGTGATCATTGCTCCTGTGTACCGGGTTCGGCGCCGGCGGGCGATTCCCTGCGGGGAATTGTGGCGGTGCGCCGGGCGCAGCAAGGTCGTGGTCGCGAACCACTCTCCACGACCACCGAAGGATCACCATGGCCGGCCTCGACCTCAAGGACCTCACAGACCGCTACGTCGCCGTGTGGAATGAACCCGACCCGGAACGCCGCCGCGCCGCCATCCGCGAGCTGTGGTCCCCCGACGCGGTCCACGTCCTGCGGCCCCCTCAGGAGATGCGAGAGGCCGCCGAAGGGCTGGGGTTCGACCGTCTCGTCCTGGAGGCGCGCGGCCATGACGCACTGGAACCGCGGGTGACGCGAGCCTACGAAGAGTTCGTCGCCCCGGGCACCTTCGTCTTCCGGCCCTGCGGCGATGCCGAACGCCTCCACGACGTGGTCAAGTTCCACTGGGAGATGGTGACTCGCGACGGTGGCGATGTGGCCGCCATCGGGCTGGAGATCCTCATGCTCGGCGCGGACGGTCGCGTCCTCGGCGACTACCAGTTCATCGAGGGATGACCGCGATGACGGCGGCACTGCCATCGTCCGTACGGAGCTATCACGTCAACAGCGGCGACGGCATCGACGGGCTGTCGCTGCGGACCCACCAACCGCGCATGCCGGGCGTCGGCGAGGTCGCGGTCGTGGTCCACGCCGCCTCGCTCAGCTTCCGCGATCTGCTCGTGCTGCGCGGGCGGTACGTGCTGCCGGTGAAGCCGGACGTCATCCCCGTCTCCGACGGCGCCGGGCAGGTCGTCGCCGTGGGACCGGGTGTCCGGCGGGTGCGTCCGGGTGACCGGGTCACCGCCACGCTGTTCCCGCAGTGGCTGGACGGCCCCCTGCAGCCGTCATCCCTGCCACAACTGGGAGGTTCTCTCGACGGCATGCTCACCGAGCTCGCCGTCATGCCGGAGCAGGCCCGCCCAACTGAACGAGATCATCGCCGCGCACCGGCTTCGGCCCGTCATCGACCGAGTGTTCCCGTTCGAGGAAGCGGGCGCCGCGTTCCGTTACTACGAATCGGCCAACCCGTTCGGAAAGGTCGTCATCGGAATGCGATAACCGGTTTCTCCCGATTTCTGGGAACCGATTGTTTTTTGCGATCAGGTCACGGAGGCGGCCGGGAGACCTCGCGTTGACTAGCCTCATCGGCATGCCCCTCGCCTCGATTCCCAGCCCTGCCGAGGGGGTTTGGCATCTCGGATTCATCCCGGTCCGGGCCTACGCATTGTGTTTCATCGTCGCGATCATCTTCGGCACCTGGCTCGGCGAACGCCGCTGGCACGCCCGCGGCGGCGAGAAAGGGGCGATCAGCGACATCGCGGTTCCCGGGGTGATTTTCGGCCTGATCGGCGCCCGTCTCTACCACGTCATCACCGACTGGCAGACCTATTTCGGCCCGCGCGCGATCAAGGAGCCGTACCGGGCGCTGTTCATCTGGGAAGGCGGGCTCAGCATCTGGGGTGCGGTCGCCCTGGGAGGCGTGGGCGTGTGGCTGGCCTGCCGCCGCCGGGGGCTCGCTCTGGGCGCCGTGGCCGACACGATCGCGCCCGGCCTCGCGTTCGGGCAGGCGATCGCCCGCTGGGGCAACTGGTTCAACCAGGAGCTGTACGGCGGTCCGACCACGCTGCCGTGGGGCCTGGAGATCGACCAGGCGCACGGCGGCGAGCCGGGTGTGCTCTACCACCCGGCGTTCCTGTACGAGTCGCTGTGGGACGCGGCACTCGGTTTCGGACTGATCCTGGCCGGTAAGCGGTTCACGCCGCGTCACGGCCGCCTGTTCGCCCTCTACGTCGCCGGCTACACGTTCGGGCGGTTCTGGATCGAGGGGCTGCGGGTCGACCCGGTGGGCGGCGTCGACCACGCGGTGACGCTCCTTGGGCTGCGGATCAATCAGTGGACCTCGATCGTGCTGTTCGCCGGCGCGCTGGTCTACCTCTGGACGACTCGCGACAAGGAAGGCGAACGGATCGCGCTGCCGACTTCATGATTCGGATCAGCACCGCCCGTTTCAGCGCGGAGCAGGGCTGAAAGATTCATCGCCGTCGTGACGGCCGGTCTTCCCCATGCTCGCGCGAAGCGCCTGTTCGAACGGCATTCCACGCGGCGAGGTGAGAACAGGGCAAACGTCACCTCGTTGACTCGCCCCTCCCCGCCGGGATTGGCTCACCGCGGCAGAGCACCGTCCGCGGACATCGGCGTCGCGAAACGTCAGCGCCAGGAGCCCGCTCCGCGCCGACGCCGGTCCTCAACTGGTGTTCCACCAGGGCGTATTCGGCGCCCCGAGGAACGTCACATCTCGGAAAGTGGAAGACATCTATGCGACAAGTCAGCTCTTTGCGCCGCCGGTTGAGCCTGTCGGCCGCCGCCGTCGCGCTGTTGGCGGCCGGCGCCGGAGTGGCCGGCGCGCACGCCGCCTCGGCGGCCGCGGCCGGATGCCAGGTCAACTACACGGTCACCAACCAGTGGCAAGGCGGCTTCGGCGCGAGCGTCAGCGTCCGCAACCTCGGTGACGCGATCAACGGCTGGAAGCTGACCTGGTCGTTCCCCGCCGGGCAGACCATCACCCAGCTCTGGAACGGCAGCCACACCCAGTCCGGCTCCCAGGTCACGGTGAGCAACCTCTCCTACAACGGCAGCCTCCCCAGCGGGGGCAGCACGGAGTTCGGGTTCAACGGCAGCTGGAACGGCTCCAACCCGGCGCCCTCCAGCTTCGCGCTGAACGGCGTGACCTGCACCGGCGGCGTCACGTCCGCCAGCCCGTCCCCCTCCCCCTCGTCCTCCCCCACGCGTTCGCCCTCTCCCTCGCCCTCGCCGAGCCCCAGCGTCACGCCCGCCACCGGCACTCCCGTCGAACGGCACGGCCAGCTGCACGTCTGCGGCACCACGATGTGCGACAAGAACAACGCGAAGGTCCAGCTGCGCGGCGTGAGCAGCATGTGGCTCAACTGGGAGACCGCCCCGTACGCCGAGAACCTGTCCGCCCTGAAGTGGATGCGGGACAACTGGAACCTGCAGGTCTTCCGGGCCGCGATGGGCGTGGAGCCGGCCGGCGCCTACCTGAGCGACCCGAACAAGGCCCGCGCACAGGTGGAGACAATCATCAACAACGCCGTCGCCGCCGGGGTGTACGTGATCGTGGACTTCCACGCGCATGAGGCCCACAAGGAGCAGGCGCAGGCGGTGGCGTTCTTCTCCGACCTGGCCAAGCGCTACGGTCACCTGCCCAACGTCATCTGGGAGGACTGGAACGAGCCGCTGCAGCTCAGCTGGACCGGCGTGCTGAAGCCGTACCACCAGGCGGTCGTGTCCGCGATCCGCGCCGCCGATCCGGACAACATCATCGTGCTCGGCACCCCGACCTGGTCGCAGGACGTGGACACCGCGGCGACCAGCCCCGTCTCCGGCACCAACCTCATGTACACGCTGCACTTCTACTCGTGCACGCACGGCGCCTCACTGCGCGCCAAGGGCGACGCGGCGATCAGGGCCGGCCTGCCGCTGTTCGTCACCGAGTGGGGCGCGAGCAACGCCGACGGCGGCCTCGACGGCAGGGTCTGCCTCGACGAGGCGCAGACCTGGATCAACTGGATGAAGGCCAACGGCATCTCCTGGGCCGCTTGGAAGCTCGACGTCGGCACCGACTCCACCAACATCCTCTCCCCCGGCGCGCCGGTCACCGGCGGGTGGAACAACTACCTGCACGGCCACGCCCCGTTCGTCGTCGCCAACATGAAGTAAGGCGACGTTCCCGACGCTGTCGGCCTCGCCGTCACGGGCGGGGCCGATTCGCGCGTGTCACGGCTGCCCGCGGTGGCGTAGCGGACGATCTCGCCCGCTTTCGACCCTCAGAGCAGGTTCTCCGCCATCCACCGGACGATGCCCGTGAACTGGGCGACGGCGCTCGCCATGTCGTTCTCGGCGGTCGGCCGATCGGTCTGAGCGTCGTAGCCCTCCAGTCCGGTCTCCTCCTCGACCACGCGCGCGAGCCGGTACGCCTTGGTCAGCACGGCGACCGCCTCCTCGGCGGCGTAGTGATACGGGATGTAGATCTGTGCGGACTCCCCGTCGTAGTCGAGCTGGAAGGCGTGCGGCCCCCGAGGGCGGAGCGTGAGACCGGACGGGAACTCCTCCACGTCGACCGGCCCGAATTCCTCCGTGGCCCGTCCCACGATGCGATCCCACGCGGCACGATGCCCGGTGGTCAGCCGTGTGGGGGGAAGCTCGTCATCGTCCGGGTCGTACTGCTCGTTGAGCGCTTCCAAGGTCTCCGGCAGGGTGCGACCGGGGAGACGGCGGACGAGATAGACGTCGTAGGTCACGATCGCAGCGTAACGACCCTTCCGCCGAGGACCGTCGGGTCACGGCCCGGCGGACTCGCGCCGGCATCGGCAGCGGACCAGGACATGGTGTCTGTCCGGGTCACGCGACCTCCGGTCGCCGCAGTCCTGCAGGCACTGATTGTTAACGTTCACATTTCACATGTCGTTCACGGTCGCCTCTCCCTCGGATGGGTGGAGGTGGTGGTGGCCGGAGCAAATACGAGGCCGGGATGCACTGTCAAGTAGCCGGGCGCTCACCGGGCCGACACACAGGGGTGCGGTGCGCCCATCTGGGCATGGAGATCACCGGAGCCGGGCGCCCGTCGCAGCAAGTTGAAAGTTTCATCGTCCATCGCCCCGGCCGGCGCCCGCCCAGGCCCTCGTCACAGCCCCGACGCCTCGACGTGATCGAAAAAGTTTCGTGCTCTGACATGTACGAGGCCCCCTCAGGGAGCGAATATGCCGAAACTTTTCTAAATAGTCTTGACACATTTCGGCGCGGTTCCCACACTGAGTCCCCAAGGCGGTCCCCCTGCCCGGTGGTGGTGCACTGCAGGGGGCCCGCATCTACGACGCCCTCGTGGTGTGCGCTCCCGGCGGAGCGCGGCGTCGATTCCACGGGATCCCCCGTGTGTCCCCCCCTATTCGTTCGTTCAGCTATGGAGGCTCAGGCATGGGCGCAAACGCCTTACCCCCGTCTGGAAGCCCGCGTTCCGTCAACAGCTGGCGCCGGGCCCTGGTCGCCGGCGCGATCGGCGTGCTCGGCGCGGCCTCGGCACTGGTGACGGTGTCGGTTCCCGCCGACGCGGCGGCCAGCACGCTGGCCGCGGCGGCCCAGCAGAGCGGCCGCTACTTCGGCACCGCCATCGCCTCGGGCAAGCTCGGTGACGGGACCTACACCGGCATCGCGAACCGTGAGTTCGACATGATCACGGCCGAGAACGAGATGAAGATCGACGCCACCGAGCCGCAGCAGGGCCAGTTCAACTTCAGCAGCGGCGACCGCATCTACAACTGGGCGACCCAGAACGGCAAGAGGATGCGCGGCCACACCCTGGCCTGGCACTCCCAGCAGCCCGACTGGATGCGGAACATGTCCGGCAGTTCGCTGCGCCAGGCGATGATCAACCACATCAACGGCGTCCTGAACCACTACAAGGGCAAGATCCCCTACTGGGACGTGGTCAACGAGGCCTACGACGACAACAACGGCGGCCGCCGCGACTCCAACCTCCAGCGCACCGGCAACGACTGGATCGAGGTCGCCTTCCGCACCGCGCGGGCCGCCGACCCGTCCGCCAAGCTCTGCTACAACGACTACAACATCGACAACTGGACCTGGGCCAAGACGCAGGGCGTCTACAACATGGTCAAGGACTTCAAGGCCCGCGGCGTGCCGATCGACTGCGTCGGCCTGCAGTCGCACTTCAACAGCCAGAGCCCGTACAACAGCAACTACCGCACCACCATCTCCCAGTTCGCCGCCCTCGGCGTGGACGTCGCCATCACCGAGCTGGACATCCAGGGCGGATCGGCCTCGACCTACGCCAACGTCGTCAACGACTGCCTGGCCGTCTCCCGCTGCATCGGCATCACCGTGTGGGGTGTGCGTGACAGCGACTCCTGGCTCGGCGCGAACACCAGCCCGCTGCTGTTCGACAGCAACGGCAACAAGAAGGCCGCGTACAACTCGGTGCTGAACGCGCTCAACGCCGCCTCGCCGAACCCGCCCACCTCGCCCAGCCCCGGCACCTCGCCCAGCCCGGGCACCTCGCCGACCCCCGGCGGCGGCACCGGCAGCGGCCCGATCAGGGGTGTCGCCTCCGGACGATGCCTGGACGTGCCGAACGCGAGCACCTCGGACGGCACCGCCCTGCAGATCTGGGACTGCAACGGCCAGACCAACCAGACCTGGAGCTCCACCTCTGCCGGTGAGATCCGCGTGTACGGCAACAAGTGCCTCGACGCGGCCGGCACCGGCAACGGCGCCAAGATCCAGATCTACTCCTGCTGGGGCGGCGACAACCAGAAGTGGCGCGTCAACTCCGACGGCAGCATCCAGGGCGTCCAGTCCGGGCTGTGCCTCGACGCCGTCGGCGCCGGCACCGGCAACGGCACGCAGCTCCAGCTCTACTCCTGCCACGGCGGCAACAACCAGAAGTGGACCTGGAACCGATAACCAGGCCCTGACGGGCGATCCGGCCCGGCACGTCACCTGATCCACGGCCCGCCACGCCGGTCCCCTCCGGCGTGGCGGACGACCCGCCGATCCGGATCGATCCCACTTCTGACACCTACCGGCCTCCGGTGCGGCGCGATCCGCCGCACCGGAGGCCTTGTCGTGTCCCGGACCGGTTGAAACTTTCCCGGCGCCCCTGTCGCGTCTCTCCCCGTCTGCCCAGGTCACTGGCGTACTTCCTTTTCGCGGCTCTCGTCCGGTTGCCGTCGCTGACTCGGTTGAGCAACGGTGTGCGAGGCCGGCGGTCAAGAGAACACGTCCTGTGCCGGCCACTCTGCAGAAGGAGACTCGTGCGGATGACGAGGTTGCGTATGCTCCTCCCCTCGAATGACCGGAACCACAGGACCGGCCCGGGTGACCCGGGACCGGGCGGGGAGCGCCGGTCCCGCGGCCTGACCCGGGCCGGGCGGATGGTCGTCGCGATGGCGGCCGCGCTCCTGCTCACCCCTCTTCTGGCCTCCCCCGCTTCGGCGCACGGCGCGGTCAGCGACCCGCCGGCCCGGCAGTACGGCTGCTACACGCGCTGGGCCAGTGAATGGCAGTCGCCGCGGATGGCCACAGAGGACCCGATGTGCTACAAGGCCTGGCAGGCCGATCCCAGCGCGATGTGGAACTGGAACGGGCTGCTGCGGGACGGCGTCGCCGGTCAGTACCAGACCGCCGTCCCCGACGGGCAGCTGTGCAGCGGCGGCCTGACCGCCAACGGCCGGTACGCCGCGATGGACGAGCCCGGCCCGTGGAAGACGGTGGACAAGCCCAGCCGCTTCACCCTCAACCTGCTGGACGGATCGTCCCACGGCGCCGACTTCATCCGCGTCTACGTCACCAAGCAGGGGTTCGACCCCACCACGCAGCGGCTGAAGTGGAGTGACCTGGAGCTGGTCACCCAGACGGGCCGGATGCCGACGGGAAGCACGACGCCGGTCGAGGTGTACGCCCCCGGCCGCACCGGCCACCACATCGTCTTCACCCTGTGGCAGGCCAGCCACCTCGACCAGTCGTACTACTTCTGCAGCGACGTCAACTTCACCGGCGGTCCGGGCGCCTCGCCGTCCCCGACGCCCACACCGTCCCCGACGCCCACGCCCACGCCCACGCCCTCACCCTCACCGACGCCCACCCCCTCACCGACCGGCTCACGGGGCTGCTCGGCCACCTATCGGGTGACCTCGCAGTGGCCCGGCGGCTTCCAGGGCGAGGTACGGGTGTCCGCCGGCACCACGGCGATCACCGGCTGGACCGTGACCTGGACCTTCGCCAACGGGGAGAAGGTCTCCTCGGCGTGGAACGCGACCGTGACCACGAGCGGATCCACGATCAGCGCGCGCAACGCCGCCCATAACGGCTCCCTCGGCGCCGGCGCGGCCACCACGTTCGGATTCATCGGCTCCGGCACCAGCGGCACCCCCACCCTCGGCTGCGTCGCCGCCTGATCCGACGGCCCGTCGCACTCCCTTCGCACATTCCGGCGCCCGGGAGGTGCGGGGCGATCGCCCCGCGTCTCCCGGGCGCAGTCGTGCCCGCCGGCGGACGCGGCGAGCGCGACCGGGCTTCCGCGCGGCGGATTATGCGCCGGTCCTTTCACGTCGACGGCACCGCAGTCGCCCCCTAGAAAGAAGGCCGATCCCCGCGCCGATATGAATAAGGAAAGACCGTAACACCACATGCCCGCATACTGTCCACACAATTCCGGCGAGCCCGGAATCCGTATGACGTAATAGCATTATTCCTTTTACGCGAGTACCGCCCGCAGGCCGATTCTCCCGATCATAGTTGCCAACAAATCAGCCTTTATCGGCATTTGTACGGTTCCTGTCGGTGAACGCCGGGCACTGCAGGGTGGTCACATGGATTTCAAGATCCTCGGACCGATCGAGGTCCGCACCTCCCACGGGACGCCGCTGCCGCTCGGGCGGCGCAAACAGCGGGTGCTGCTCGCCGCCCTGCTGCTCAACGCCGGCAGGGCGATCCCGAGCAAACGGCTGCTCGACTGGCTGTGGGGCGAACGGGCTCCCGCCGCCGCCGAGTCGAACCTGTACACCTACATCTCCGCGCTGCGCAGGGTGCTCGGCACCCCCTCCCGCATCGAGGCGGGATGCAACGGGTACGTGCTGCGGGTCACGCCCGGCGAGATCGATGTGACGTCGTTCGAGGACCTCGCCGAGCAGGGCCTGCGCGCGCTGTCCGAGGGGCGGCACGACGCCGCGCTCGAACGGCTGACCCGGGCCCTCGCCCTGTGGCGCGGCGAGTCCGTCCTGGAGGGGCTGCCCCTGCCCGCGCCGCTGCGCGGCGAGGCGGCGCGCCTGGAGCGGCTGAGGGGGGTCGTCCTGGACGCCTCGCTGGAGGCCCGGCTCGCGCTCGGCAGGCACGGCGAGATGCTCGCCGATCTGGAGACCCTCACCAGCAGAGACCCGTTGAACGAACGCCTCCGGGCGCACCTCATGCTGGCCCTCTACCGCTCCGGCCGCCGGGCGGACGCGCTGGCGGCGTACCGGCGCGCGCGGGGGGTGCTCGCCGCCGAGCTCGGCATCGACCCCGGCCCGGATCTGCGGCGCATGCACCAGCGCATCCTCGCGGACGATCCCGCCCTGGCGCCGCCCGAGGCGAGCGCCGCGCTCAGGCTCCCCGCCCCGGCCGAGCTGCCCATCGACTGCCGGGCCTTCACCGGCAGGACCGCCGAGATCGCCCGCCTGCGAGCGGCGCTGACCTCCGCAGGCCCGGGCGCGGTCGCGGTCTCGGCGATCACGGGCGCGGCGGGGGCCGGCAAGTCCGCGCTGGCCGTACACGTCGCCCACCAGGTCGCGGACCGTTTCCCGGACGGGCAGCTCTACGTGGACCTGCACGGCTCCACACCGGACGCCGCACCGCTGAAACCCGCCGACGTGCTGGCCCGCCTGCTGCGCTCCCTCGGCGACGACAGAGCCGCCCGGCCGGACGTGGACGAGGTGGCGGCGCGGTTCCGTTCGCTGACCGGCGGCAGGCATCTGCTGCTCCTGCTCGACAACGCCTGCGACGCCGCGCAGGTTCGCCCGCTGCTGCCGGCGAGCCCCACCTGCCGGGTGCTGATCACGGCCCGCAGGACGCTCACGTCGCTGGACGCCGTGGCGCATTTCCCCCTCGGCGTCATGACCGAGGACGAGACCTGCATGCTGCTCGGGCGCCTGATCGGGCCGGAACGCGTCGCCGCCGACCCGCGGGCGGCGCGCGCCATCGTGCGGCTGTGCGGAGGGCTGCCGCTGGCGGTCCGGATCGCCGCAGCCCGGCTGATCGCCCGGCCGGGCCTGTCGCTGCGCGCCCTGGCCGACCGGCTCGCGGTGGAGGACCACCGCCTGTCCGAACTCCAGACCGACGACCGGGCCGTGCGGCCGTGCTTCATGACGAGCTACCGGAGGCTCGATCCCGAGTCCTCCCGCATGTTCCGGCTGCTCAGCCTGGCCGGCGGCTCGGCCGTCAGCGTCGCGGCCGCCGCGGCCCTGGCCGACCGCACGGAGCCGCGCACCGCCGACCTGCTGGACCGCCTCGCCGACGCGCACCTTCTCGAGGCGGGTGACCAGGACTGGTACGGCATGCACGACCTGCTCCGCCTGTTCGCACGCGAGCGGGCCCGGGAGGAGGAGACCGCGGAGGACCAGGCGCAGGCCGTGCGGCGGTTGCTGCGCAGCATCTGGTCGTCGCCCGGTCCGCCGGCCCGCGGCGACCGCGAGCGGCTGAGACCGGCGAGCCACCCGGCCCACGGGAAATCCTCCGCGGGAACCGTGAGATCCGACCGATGATTTCCGGCGGCCGATTCCGGCCGCTTTTTCTTTCCGTCGTCCCGCTCCTCCACACCGACCTACACGCATTCGTGTGGGGTGGGGTGTGGCCGCATTCACCAGCATTGACCACGTGCAATTTCCTAGCACGTAAGGGGATGGGCGGAACGTGTCTGAACTGATCGGGCTCGACGCGTGTGAGAACCTCACCGTGAAACAGGTCCAGGACCTGTACAAGAAGTACGTCAGCCGCAGTCAGGTCAATCTCATGACCTCCTTCGGCTTCGGCCGGGAGCTGGTCGAGCGCGCGGAGGGCGCCTGGATCTGGACCCGCGACGGGCGGAAGGTCCTCGACGTCACCGGCGGGGTCGGGGTGCTGAACCACGGCCACAACCACCCCCGCATCCTGGAGGCGCGGCGCCGGTTCGCCGAGCGCCGGCGCATGGAGGTGCACAAGGCGTTCTTCTCGCCGTACGTGGCCGCGCTGAGCCACAACATGGCCGAAGTGCTGCCGGGCGACCTGAACATCTCCTACTTCCCGAACTCGGGCGCGGAGGCCAACGAGGGCGCCGTCAAGCTGGCGTACAAGTACCACGAGGGGCGGCGCAACACGATCCTGCGCTCCGACATCAGCTTCCACGGCAAGACCCTCGGCGCGGGGAGCCTGACGGGCTCGGCCGAGAACTCCTTCCGCTTCCCCGGCCTTCCGGGCATCGCGGTGTACCCCTACGGCGACGTCGCGGCCGTCCGCGAGCTGATCGAGAGCTCGCGCACCCCGGACGGGAAGTGCGACGTCTACGCGATCATGGCCGAGCCGTACAGCGCGTCGAGCATGCGCTGCTGGTCGGAGGCGGACCTGTACGAGCTGCGGCGGCTCTGCGACGCGAACGACATCATGCTCATCTTCGATGAGGTCTACACAGGGTGGGGCAAGACGGGCAGCCTCTTCTACTTCATGCGCTATCCCGACCTCCTGCCCGACGTCCTCGTGTACTCAAAGTCGCTCGGCGGCGGGAAGGCGTCGATCTCCGGCTACACCGCGCGTGAGCCGGTCTTCCGCAAGGCGTACGACCGGCTGTCCGACGTCATCCTGCACAGCACGACCTACTACGGGTTCGGCGAGGAGACGGTCACCGCCATCGAGGCGATCAACATCGCCGTCGAGGAGGACTACCCCGCCAGGGCGCGGCAGATCGAGCGCGTCCTGGGGCCCGGCCTGGAGAACATCGCCAAGCGCCATCCGGACGTGGTCGGCCGCGTGAGCGGCGTGGGCGCGCTGTGGGGGGTGTTCCTCGCCGGCGGCCCCAGGATCCTCGACCTGGCCGGCAAGCTCGCGCCCGGCTTCTCCCACGATCCGCGGTTCCGCACCAAGCTGATCACCCTCTCGGTGATCGCGGACCTCTACCGCGAGCACGGCATCGTCTCCTACTACAGCCCGAACGCCGACAATCCCCTCGTCGTCGCGCCGACCCTCGTCATCGAACCCGAAGAGGTCGAGTTCTTCCTGGAGGGCCTCGACAAGACGCTGTCCAAGGGCCTGCCGCGGCTGCTCAGCCGGTTCGTACGGGAGAAGGTGGGGTCGCGGTGGTCCAGCGGATCGTAGTCACCGGCAGCGCCGGGATGCTCGGCGGCACCCTGGCCCGCCGGCTCGTCGTGGACGGGCACGACGTGCTCGGGGTGGACCTGCGCCCGCAGGCCGACCCGCTGCTCGCGGCGCGGCACCGGTGCGGCGACGTACGCGACCTGCGGCTGTTGCGCGAGGCGATGACCGGGGCGGACGTGGTCGTCCACTGCGCCGGGGCGCTGCCGAGCTACCCGGCCGAGCAGATCCACGACCTGATCGTCGGGGGCACCCACACGGTGTTGGAGGCCGCGCGCCTGGCCGGCGTGGAGCGGATGGTCCACATCTCCTCCACGGCCGTGTACGGGCTGCCGACGCTCGTCCCCACGCCGGAGGACCACCCGCGCGAACCGGTCGACCCGTACACGAGGGCGAAGGCCGAGGCGGAGGAACTGGCCGAGAAGTACCGCGCCGGGGGGATGTGCCTGCCCATCCTGCGTCCCAAGACCTTCCTCGGCCCCGGCCGGATGGGCCTGTTCGCGATGCTCTTCGAATGGGCCGAGGAGGGGCGCAACTTCCCCGTCCTCGGCAAGGGCGACAAGCGCGTGCAGATGTTCGCCGTCGAGGACCTGGTGGACGCCATCGTCGGCGTCCTCGACGCGCCGGCCGGCGTCGCCAACGACACCTACAACCTGGCGGCCGCCGAGTTCGGCACGCTGCGCGAGGACTTCCAGGCGGTGCTCGACGCGGCCGGCCACGGCAGGCGGGTCGTCTCGGTGCCCGCCGGCCCGGCCCTGGCCGGGCTACGGCTGCTGGAACGCACCCGGCTGTCCCCGGTGTACGGACGGCTGGTGCGCAAGCTGCTCGCCGACTCCTACGTCAGCATCGACAAGGCCCGTGAACGGCTCGGCTTCCGGCCGCGGCTGTCCAACCGGGACGCCATCCTCCGCACGTACGCGTGGTGGCGGGAACAGCGCGCGGCCGGGTCGGCGCGCGGCGCGGGCCAGACTAGCCGCGACGCGTGGCGGCAGGGCGCGCTGGCGCTGGCGAAAGTCTTCTTCTGAGCTGACGGGGAGAGCATGCGCGTCGTCGAACCTGCAGACCTTCCGGACAGCCCGGAGCGTCCGCACCAGGCGCGGGACCGGGTCGTGCGGACCCGGACCCGCCTGGTCGCGGACCTCGCCGGTCTGATCCGCCCGTCCCACGCGGCCAAGGCGATCCTCCTCGTCCCCGTGGCGCTCATCGGCGCACCCGCCTACGGCCTGGCCGAGGTGGCGGGCGTCGTCTCGGCCACGGTGGCCTTCATCGTCGCCTCGGCCGCCGTCTACATCGGCAACGACATCGCCGACCGGCACCGCGACCGGCACCATCCCGTCAAACGCCACCGCCCCATCGCGGCCGGCCGGGTGGGTGTGGTGACCGCGGGCGCCTGCTGCGCCGTCCTGCTGGCGCTGCTCGCCGCGATCGTCGCCCGGGCCCCGGCGTCGTACTGGCCGGTGCTGGTGTATCTCCTGCTCAACATCGCCTACAGCCGCGTCCTCAAGCACCTGCCGCTCATCGACGTGGGGACGGTGGCGGCCGGCTTCGTCCTGCGCGTCGTGCAGGGGTTCGAGGTGACCGGAGGCCGGGCGCCCGCCTGGCTGCTGATCACGGTGTTCTCGATGTCCCTGCTGCTGCTGCTCGGCAAGCGCCGCCAGGAGCTGCTGCACGGCGGATCCGTCCACCGGCCCGCGCTGCGCGGCTACTCGATGGAGCTGACCAACTGGCTGCTCCAGATCGCCTCCGTGCTCGCCCTCGTCTCCGGCCTGATGTACCTGCGTGACGAGGGGCCGTTCGGACCCCAGCACGGTCAGACGGCGATGATGCTGTCCACTCCGTTCGCGCTGTTCGCGCTCTTCCGCTACCTGCAGATCCAGCTGATGGACAAGGAGGGCGGTGACCCGGTCCGCGTCCTGCTGCGCGACCGCGTCATGGTCGCGAACTCGATGGTGTGGGCCGCGACCCTGGGTGTGACGCTCCTGCTCGTCCACCACCCGTCCCTGGCGGCCGCCCTCTCGTGGTGAGAGCGACATGGAAGGAAGCCGATGGACGTCCGCTTGCTCGGACCGGTCGAGGTGACCCTGGACGGCCGCCGCGTGCCCCTGGGACCACCCCAGCGGCACGCGGTGCTGGCCGCCCTCGCGGTCGACGCCGACCGCCCCGTGTCGCTCCGTACGCTGATCGAGCGGGTCTGGGACGACCCGCCGGACCGGGCGACCGACTCGGTGTACGCCCACATAGCCCGGCTGCGGCAGGCGCTGACCGGGACCGGGGCCGCCATCGAGCGCCGCGGCGGCGGATACGCGCTCGAGGTCGACCCCGAGCGGGTGGACGCCCACCGGTTCCGCCGGCTGACCAGGCAGGCGCAGAACGCCCGGGACGACACCGTACGGGCCGCGCTGCTGGCCGAGGCCGTGGAGCTGTGGCGCGGCGCGCCGCTGACCGGCGTCCCGGGCGACTGGGCGGCCCGCATGCGCTATGGCATCGAGCAGCAGTTCGTGGGCGCCCTCGCCACCTGGGCCCAGGCGCACCTGCGCCAGGGCCGCCCCGACATGGTGGTCGCCGAGCTCACCCCGCTGGTGCCGCACTACCCGCTCGCGGAGCCCCTCGCGGACATGCTGATGCGCGGCCTGTGGGCCCTCGGCCGCACCGCGGAGGCGGTCGCCCTGTACGCCCGTCTGCGCGGGTATCTCGCCGACCGCCTCGGCGTCGAGCCGGGCCCCGAGCTGCGCGCACTGCACCTGCGGATGCTGCGCGGCGACGCGGAACCGCTCGTGCGGGCGGGCCTGCGGGCTCAGCCGCGCGACCTGCTGCTGGCCAGGTCACCGGGTCAGTGAGAGGACCAGACGCTGGCCTCTGTGGTCGGACTGGCCCTCGGAGGGGATGAGCCGATACTCGTGTACGGCGACCTCGGGGCTCGTGAACGCCCAGTCGATCCGCCACAGGGGCCACCGCTCGTCCCAGGTGGCGGGATAGAGCGAGTCGATCGCGGGGGCGGCGTCGGTCAGCCGCTCCGGCAGCAGGCGCAGGATGCCCATCGCCGGGGAGGCGTTGAAGTCCCCGGCCAGGAAGGCCGGCAGCGGGTTCGCCCGGACGTCGGCCGCGAGCGCGCGGAGGTTGGCCTCGCGCGCCTCGTGCTGGGTGCGGTTCAGGCGGCGGGGGTCCGGGCCGGGCGGCGACGAGTCGACGGGCGTGTTGATGTGCGCGTTGTAGAACGAGACGGTCCTGCCGCCGACGCGCAGGTCCGTGCGCAGCGTCTTCACCGTGTGGAAGCCGGGCCAGCCGGAGCCGGGCGGCACGGGCGTGTCGCGGCCGTCCTCGAGCCACGGGCGCAGGTCGAGGCCGCGCTGGGCGACGATCGGGAAGCGCGACAGCGTCACCAGCTCGCTCACCGTGGCGACGTGGTAGCCCGGGAACTCGCGGCGCAGCCTGTCGAGGTCGTTCACCCGGATCGGCCGGGAGTCGGCGCCGAAGTAGACGTACTCCTGCAGCAGGAGCACGTCGGCGTGCTGGGCCCGCAGATAGCGGTAGAAACCCTTGACGTCCCGCCGGGGCGTGCCGGTGGGCGGGGGCATCGGCCGCCCGCCCGCCGCCGGCTGGTCCCAGTACCAGGTGTTCCAGGAGAACACGCTGATCGCGTCCGGCGGAGCGGGGGCGGCGCGGTGCCACAGCGAGGCGAGATTGAGCCCGCAGGCGCCCCCGCCCAGCACCAGCGACAGCACCGCCATCGCGAGAGCCGTACGGCGCGCGCGGCGCGCCACCGCGACCGCCGCGAGCAGCACCATGGGAACGGCCGCGAACGCCAGCGGCGGGACGAGCTCGGGGACCTGCCACCACCAGACCCGGCCGGACAACGCGCGGTGCAGCCCCGCGAAGATCAGCCAGGCCGCCGCCGCCGGCATCACCACAGGGATCCTCCGGCGGGCCCGCGGCGTGCGCAGGGACCCGCCGGGCCGCGTCACGATCCGTGTCCCGCCGGTCATGCGCCGCGCCCCGTCCTGTGTCGATCTGCTTCGGGGCGCGGCGCGGCGGGCGCGGCGAGCGCCGTCACCCGGCCTCCCCGAGGGCCGGGGAGCGCACGGGCAGGTCGGAGTCGTAGAGCCGGCGGAACCTCGCCGAGCACAGCCAGCGCGCGGCCCCGGCCGCCACACCGGCCGCGATGGTCACGTTCACCAGGAAGTGCACGGCGCCGAAGTAGAGCAGGAACAGCGGGCCGCGCCGGCGCAGCACGAAGCGGTACATGCCGAGGTCGGCGGCCACCGACACGGCCAGGGCGAGGGCCGGGAGCGCGGCGCCGGCCGCCCCGAGCGGCACCGCCACGGGTATCGCGGCCAGCGCCGCCAGCGCGGCGAGGCTGCCGCCGGCCCTGTTGGAGGTCTCGAACCCGCGGGCGAAGCGCCGCCGCCGCGCGTACAGCGGCACCCGGGCGCGGCCACGCCGGTACAGCTTGCGCAGCAGGCCGCGCAGTTCGTGGTCGTGGTCGTGCCGTGAGCGGATCGCCGACGTGAGCACCATCCCGTACCGCTGGGTGAGGCGGTGGCCGTAGTCGACCTCCTCGGTCTCGCGCAGCCGGGTGTTGAACGGCCCGATCTCGTCGAACACGCGGCGGGGCATCGCCATCAGCGCCGAGAACAGGAACGAGATGGGCCCCTCGGAGCTCGCCGTCCAGTAGTAGTACTGCAGCGCGCGGTATTCCTCGACGAGGCTGTGACGGATCAGCGGCTCCGGGTCGTGGATGCTGCACACCGCCCCCAGCCGCGGATCGGCGGCGAGCATGCCCACGGCGGCCTCGACGGCGTCGGGGTAGGCGGCCACGTCGGAGTCCACGAACACCAGGATTTCACCACGGGCGTGCGCGGCGCCCAGGTTTCGCGCCGCCGCCACCCCCATGTTGCGTTCCGTACGGACGACTCTCACGCCGAGCCGCCGCGCGACCTCGACCGAGTCGTCGGTGCTGCCGTCGTCCACCACGATCAGCTCGATCGGCCGGTGGGTCTGCGCCTGCATCGCCCGCAGGCACAGCTCCAGCGAGGCGGCGTAGTTGTAGTTGGGCACGATCACGGAGACCAGCGGGGAATGTTCGGTCATCGGTCACACCTCCACCAACGCGGAGCGGGCGGGGATGTCGTAGGTACGCCGGAACCGGCTCGACAGGACGCACTGGGCGACGCCGGCGAACACGGCCACCGCGACGGTCACGTTCACCAGGAAGTGCACCGCGGCGAAATAGAGGGTGAACCGGGTGCCTGCGTAGCCCAGGACGAAGCGGTACATGCCGAGGTCCGCCGCGATCGACGCGGCCAGCAGCGCGGCCGGCGCCACCAGCCAGACCGGCCCGAGCAGCAGCGGCAGCGGCGCGCAGAGCACGGCGAACAGGGCCGCGAGCGAGCCCCAGCCGCGGCTGCTCTGGGCCGGGCCGCCGTTGAAGTCCGGGCGGCGCAGGTACAGCGGGATGTGCAGGCGGGCGCGGTGGAAGAACTTCGACAGCACCACGCCGAGCCTGTCGTCGTGGTCGTGCCTGCCCCTGATCCGGTTGTCCAGCACGATGCGGTACCGCTGCGTGACCCGGTGGCCGTACTCCGCGTTCTCGCTGTGCCGCAGCGCGGGGTTGAGCGGGCCCACCTCGCGGAAGACCTCGGCCCGCATGGCGAACAGCGCGGAGTAGATCGTGCTGATCTCGCCCTCGTCGCCGGAGATCCAGTAGTGCAGCTGGAGGCTGCGGTAGCGCTCCACCCGGCTGTCCGGGATCAGCGGCTCCGGGTCGTAGGTGCCGCACACCACTCCCAGGGTGGGGTCGGAGGTGAGCAGGTCCACGGTGTGCTCGACCACGTCCTCGGCCAGGGCGAGATCGGAGTCGAGGAAGAACAACACGTCCCCGCTCGCGTACTCCACGCCGAGGTTGCGCGCCGCCGGAGCGCCGATGTTGGTCTCGGTCTCCACGACCCGCACCCCGTGCCGGTGCGCGATCTCCACCGAGTCGTCGGTGCTGCGGTCGTCGACGACGATGACTTCGATATGCGGATAGGTCTGCCGCTCCAGTGCGCTCAGGCACAGGTCGAGCGTGCGGGCGTAGTTGTAGTTCGGCACGATGACCGAGACCAGCGGGCGTACCTGTGATGTCATCGGTGTCCTCCTCGCCTCGTACGGCGCAGCAGCAACGGCAGGGGCCGGCTGAGGCCGCTCCTGGTGAAGTCCGTGGCGCCGTTCACGCGGGGGAACGGCTCGTCCGGAACCGGGACCCCGAGGAACGCGCACAGTGGGTTCCAGCCGTCGGCGGCGTCGAAGACGAGCAGCCGCTCGGCCGGGATGGCCGCGATCACCCTGGCCGCGTGCTCCTCGAACAGCCGGATGGCCCGTTCGGGTTCGCGGTCGGCGGGTGTCGCGAAGGTCCGCGCGTCGAGGGTCGTGTCGACCATCCCGACGAACGCGGCGAGGTCGGTGCGCAGCAGCGACGACAGCAGGACGGCGGTCCGGCCCGGCAGCGACTCGATGCGCCGCCGCTGGGCGAACAGCGTCCGCCGCATGCTTGTCAGCCAGCGGTCCGGGTCGCGCGTGGTGAGGATGACCTTGGCCTTCGGGTAGTGCTCGGCGAGCTGCCGCCAGTAGATCGAGGTCGGGCCGTCCACGCACGACTCGTAGCCGAGGAGCAGCCGGTCCCAGTCCACCTCGCGGGCCGTGGCGGCGGCGAGCCAGCTCCTGATCTGCCACGGGTGGTCGAACACGTCGACCATGTGGTGGCACGGCCCGAAGCCGAGCCGCTCCAGCGCGGTCTTGAGGGAGAGCGTCCCCGTCCGGCCGAAGCCGGTGCCGATGACCTGCATGGCCGGTCAATCCTGGGCCGCGAGCATCTGGGCGGGCTTCTCCAGGCGGGAGAGCGCGAGACGCTGCAGGACGCCCACCGCTCCGCCGAGGGCGCCGGTGAAGGTGACGGCGAGGTGCACGCCGGAGAAGTAGACGCCGAACGCGGCCCCCCGCTGGGCGAAGGCGAAGCGGTGGGTGCCGGCGTCCAGGGCCGCGGCGGCGGCGACGAGCGCGGGTGGCACGAGTGCCCCGGCCCGGCCCGCCACCATGGGCAGGGCGAGCGCCGGGACCGCGGCGAGCAGCAGGACGCCGCCGACCGCGCGGGGCACCGAGTCGCCGGGCGTCTCGCCCTGGTGCCAGTCCAGGGCGCTGAGGCGGGCGCGGCGGAACACCTTGCGCAGGATCGTCCGTACGGTCGGGTCGTGGTCCTTCCTGCCGCGGATCGCGTCGCTCAGCTTCACCTGGTGGGAGCACGTCACCCGGATGCGGTAGTCGGAGGAGACGGTCTCGCGCAGGCGGGGGTCGAAGGGACCGACCTCGGCGAACACCTTGGCCGGGACGGCGAGCACGGACGCGTGCAGCTCCAGGGTGGGCCGGTGGGCGGGCATCCACCAGCGGTGCATCTGCACGGCGCGATACTGGGAGGCCAGGCTCTGGGACACCAGCGACTCGGGCCGCAGGACGCCGCCGAGCGCGCCGATCTCCGGGTGGGACTCCAGTATCCGCACCGCGTTCTCCACGGCGTCGGGGTCGAGCGCGATGTCGGCGTCGAGGAAGAACAGGATGTCTCCGGTGGCGTGCTCGGCGCCGAGGTTGCGCGCGGGGGTCGGGCCGCCGTTGACGTGGGTGCGCACCACCGTGGCGCCCTTCGACGCGGCCACCCGGGCCGCGTCCTCGGTGCCGCAGTCGTCCACCACGATGACCTCGATGTGCGGATAGGTCTGCTCCTTCACCGCGTCGAGGCAGAGTCGCAGTACGTCGGACCTGTTGTAGCTGGGGATGATCACCGAGACGAGCGGGTGCTCCTGACTCATGATGTGCTCCAGAGGCCGGAGGTCGTCGGTTCCGAAACGTGCATGTCAGACCTCGTGTTCGGCACACGCTAGGCACAGCGGCTTGTCCCAATCTTGTCGCCTGCGCGCGGGCCGGCCGCGCCGCCCGCCGTCGGCCGCCGACAAGGATGCGACAAGGAGCGCTCAGTAGGTTCGACGCCGGTCCCCCCACCGAGGATGGTGTCGATTGATGAGCGATCGGGACGCCCTGGTCGAGGAGCAGCCCATGACCGCCCCGCCCGAGCCCGGGACGGGCTGGGCGGCACGTGTCCGCCGATTCGTCCGCCCCCGGCGGCGCTGGTGCCTGGGCACCAAACTGGTGGTGACCGCCACCATGGCGTGGCTGCTCTTCGTGGTCTGCCACCTGCTGGCGAGCGGGCGGACGTCGCTGTGGGCGCCGCTCGAGCTGATTCCGCCGCTGCTGTTCCTGGCGGTCCCCGTGTCGCTGATGGTCGTGGCGCCCCTGGCCCGGCCGGTCCGCTGGCGGATCGTGTCGCTGCTGGTGGTCGCCGCGGTGCTCGGCGCCGGGCGGAGCGGGGTCAACTACGCCACCCTCTGGTACACCCCGCCGCCCGCCCGCCCCGGAGCCGTCACGGTCGTCGCCTGGAACACCGAGTTCTGGGACCAGGACCTCCGCAACTCCGACGGCACCCGGTTCTCGCCCGGGTTCTACGACTACCTCCACAGCCTTGACGCCGACGTCTACCTGCTCGCGGAGTACCTGCACAGGGACATGCGCCCGGCGCGACGCTGGACGGGCGACCTCGCGCTGCGCATCGACAAGCTGGCGGAACTGCGCCGCGAGTTCCCCGGCTGGCACGTCGCGGTCTCCGGCGAGCAGATCACGCTCTCGCGGTTCCCCATCACCGCGCACCGCGGCCTCGACATGCGCCCGTGGCTGCCGGCGGACCAGAAGGAGATCCCCGACGTCCTCCGGCACTGGCCGGAGGGGTACACGGTCGAGACGCTGCGCACCGACATCGACGTGAACGGCACCGTCGTCTCCTTCTACGACGCGCAGGTCGTGCTGCCCCCGCTCGAATGGCGCCTGTACGACGCCGAGTCCCGCGAGGTCAACGAGAGCCGGACCCTGCGCCGGGAGGCGAGCTACCGCGCCATCAGCGCGGACATCGCCGCCAACCCCAATCCCGTGGTGCTCGCCGGCGACCTGAACACCTCCCCGGCCATGGGCATCCGCCGTCTGCTCCCCGAGGGGCTGGTCGACTGGACGCCCGCGCTCTCGTCCCTCTACCCGGCGACCTACCTGGCCGGGACCGCCGAGCTGTGGCGGATCGACTGGCTCTACACCACCCCCGACGTGACGGTGCACGACTACGAGCTGCCCGGTGCGGAGGGACAGTCCGATCATCGGGCCCAGCGCATGCTCATGTCGGTGTCCCGACCGGCGCGGGCCCCACAGACGACGCCGCGGACGACCCTGCCGACGACCTGACCGACGAGAGGAACGGACATGCCCGACGAGCCGATGTGGCGTGATGACGTCGCGGTCATCGTGCCGAACTACAACAAGAGGAAGACCCTGCGCGCCTGCCTGAAGTCGGTGTACGCGCAGACCTACCGCCCCGCCGAGGTCATCGTCGTCGACGACGTCAGCACCGACGGCTCGCTGGAGATAGCGCGCGACTTCCCGTGCACGATCGTCGAGTCGCCGTACAACGGGGGGCCCGCGGTGGCCCGCAACCTCGGGGTGGCGAGGAGCTCGGCGCCGCTGCTGTTCTTCGTCGACTCCGACACGGCGCTCGCGCCGGACGCGATCCGCAACGCGGTCAAGGCGTACCGGAGCACCCCGGACTGCGGCATGGTGCAGGGCATCTACGACGCCGATCCGCTGTACGACGACGGCCCGGTCGAGCGCTACCGGGTGCTGTGCGAGCACTACGAGCGCAGCCAGACCACGGCGACGTTCCTGTCCTGCACGCTGATCCCCCGCCATGTCTTCGAGGAGGCGGGCCGGCTCGACGAGCGGCTGCGCGACGGCGAGGACTTCGAGTTCGGCACGCGTGTCCCGGCTCACTACCGGCTGGTGGTGACCACCTCGGTGGTGACGAAGGCCGACGACGAGGACAAGTTCTGGGGATGCCTCGTGGAGCGGTTCGTCCGGTCCACGACGCTCCCGGTGATCATGGTGCGCGCCCGGCGGCTGCGCGACGAGGGGAAGGTGGGCTTCCAGCTCAACATGATCGGAACGGGTCAGCACAAACGGCGCAAACCCCCCAGCATCTCCTCGGCGTCCGCCACGGCCACCTTCCTCACCCTGCCGCTCGCGCTGGTGAGTCCCTGGCTGCTGGCCGTACCGGCGACGACGCTCGGGGTGTTCCTGTGGAAGAACCGCAGGTTCATCGGCTTCGCCCGCCGTCACGGGGGCGCCCGCTTCGCGTCGTGGGTCGCCTGGATGCAGCTCTGCTTCCACACCGCGTTCTTCCTCGGCGCCTGCGTGGGGCTCGTACGCGTCGCCTACGAACTGGCCCGCAGACAGGGGGAGCCGGTCAGGACGGGCCTGTCCCCGGTGCCGTCGAGCGGCGCGCCCGAGTGAGGGCGATCAGGCTCCCCCGCCTGCCGCGCCCGGTCCGTCGGGCGCTGGTGGCCGCCTTCGTCCTCGTCGCCGCGGGCGCGATCGCGCTGACGCTGAGCCGGCTGGACTGGGGCGTGGTCGCCGTCCTGTTCGCCCGGCGCGACGCCGGGCAGATCGGTCTCCTGCTGGGCGGCGCGCTGCTGGCGAGCATGGCGGGGCTGTCGTTCGGGTTCCTCGCCTGGCGCGTCGTGCTGCTGGAGAGCGGCCCCCCGGTCAGCGAGCCGCGGGTGGTGCGGATCTTCTTCGTCGGCTTCCTGTCCAAGTACGTGCCCGGGCGGGTGCCCGGGATGATCGCGATCACCAAGGTGGCCACGGCCAACGGCGTCGGTTTCGGCCGGCTGATGAGCACGGCCGCGCTCGTCATGAGCCTGGTGCTGCTGAGCGGGTTCACGGTCGGGCTGCTCGCGGGGGTGCAGATGCTGGGCGCCCGGGCGGCGTGGCTCGCGGGCGCCGCCGTGCTGATCGTGCTCGTCCTGGTGCGCCCGCAGATCGTCAACCGGGGCTCGGCGCTGCTGCTGCGGCTGCTGCGCCGCCCCTCTGCGGCCAGCGCCGTCTCGGTCCGGGGAGTACGGCTCGCGGTCGCCTGGCAGAGCCTGTCCTGGGTGGTCACCGGGCTGCACCTGTGGCCCCTGGCCATCGCGGTGGGCGCGCCCCCGTCGCGCTCCCTCGCCCTGTGCGTCGGCGCGTTCACGCTCGCCACGACGATCGGCATCGCCAGCGTGTTCATCCCCGACGGCATCGGCGTCCGCGAGGCGGTGCTGGCGGCCGCGCTGGCCCTGGTGCTCCCCGCCCCCGCCGCCGCGGTGGTGGCCCTGGCCAGCCGCCTGGTCTCCACCGTCAGCGAGGTCGTCCTCGGCGCGGCCGCCCTCGCCACCGCCGAATATCTCATCCGCCGCAAGCCGCGGAGTTTCACTGGGCTCCAAACTATTGACGGTGAATCCGCTGGTGTGTGAGCCTTCCCTTTCAGATTTCCAGGCCCGCGGGAGGAGGACGGTCAGGGTCCCCGCCTGATCGGCCAGTGGGGCGGCGGCTTCCAGGCCGAGGTCAAGGTCACCGCGGGCCGCTCGGCGATCAAGCGCTGGACGGTGACGCGGACCTTCGCCGACGGCCGATCCGTCACCGACGCCTGGAACGCGACGGTGAGCGGCAGCGGGGCGAGCGTGACCGCCCGCGACATGAGCTACAACGGCAGCCTCGGCGCCGGGGCCGGCACGACCTTCGGGCTCCTCGGGTCGCGGAACGGCGGCAACAGCGTCCCCTCGCTGTCCTGCACCGCGAGCCGACCGGATGAACAGTGCGGGCCGGGCGCGGCGTGCGCCCGGCCCGCGGCCGTGTGGTGGGGCATGGGCCCCACCACATGAGATCAACGTCTCGGATGGCCGGAGAATCTGAAATCCGTCGATCCCCCGCGACCTGCCGAAAGGCGACCGGACCGTCTCATGGCCCGGATTGCCCCGAATGGAGTCGGCGTATATGGGGAAGGTCTCCACAATCCCTCGGAAGCGACACGGTTTGGCAACAAATCCGCCCGTCGCTTCCATCGGATATCGGGGCAGAGCGCTCCGATACGACCGCCGCCGTTCGGCGGAGACCATCGGATCGACGATACGGAGGAACGGTGATGCCGACCAACCCCCACCACCCGAGTAAAGGACTGCGGTCCCGATCGGGTGGGTCACGCCGGCGCATCTCCCCACCCATGATCCTCGCGACCGCGTTCGTGCTGACCGCGGCGGGCGGCGCCGGGGCGTCGGCGGCATCCGCCGCCACGCCCGTCAATACGCCACCCGAGACGTCCGAGCCCGTCGTGACGGCCACCGTGACGATCACGCCGACGGCCGGCCCGGCGGAGACCGCCCCCGGCTCCCCCGCGGCGACCCCTGCCACCGGGGTCCCCCTGGTGGGGCCGTTCCTCGGCGCGCTGCACGGCGAGGTGGTCGTGCCCACCAAGGACGGATGCGGCACCGTCCCCGTCTTCACCCAGACCGGGCAGGCCGTCGCCGTGTCGGAGGACTCGATCACCCTCCGCAGCCAGGACGGCTTCGAGCGGTCGTACGCGATCGCCGACTCCACGCGGGTGTTCACCGGTCGCCGCGGCGGCGAGATCCGGCAGGACGCCTGGGTCTCGGTGGTCGCGGCCGTGCAGCCCGCCCCGCAGAGCCCCGCCCCCCAGAGCCCGGCCCCCCAGAGCCCGGCCCCGCCGACCGATATGCCGACGCCACCGGACAGCACGCCGGCCCCGCCGACGGAGGGCACCCAGACTCCGCCCGGCAGCACCCCGACGCCGCCGACGGAGAGCACGCCCACTCCTCCGGAGACCACGCCGACCGAAGGCACCGCGGCCCCCTCCGAGGGCACGCCCACGCCGCCCGTGGACTCCCCCACTCCCCTTCCGGGCGGGACGGACTCCGTTCCTCCGCCGATCGAGCAGACGACGCCCGCCGCCCCGCAGGGGGAGACGGCGGCGGCCGCCTACGTCTTCGACCTCTCACGGCCGGGCAAGCGGCTGTGGTACCACGGCAAGAGCACGCCGTACTCCCTGCAGTGGCGCTCCGGGAAGCCCGTCTGGCGCACCCCCAAGCCCTGCCCGACGCCGACGCTCATCCCCACCGAGCCGCCGGCCGCCACACCCGAGCCGACCACGACCCCCACGGAGACAGCGGCTCCCAGCCCTGAGCCGACGCCCGCGGACACCCCGACCCCGAGTCCCGCGTCCTGATCACGTGCCGGCCGGCCCTCGCATGACCAGTGAGGGCCGGCCTTTCTCTGCCTCACCCCTCGGCACTTGTTGCAAATAGCTCGCAATAACAAGAGACTGGCAACAAGTAGATCGCGAGGTCCGGCGCACTGGGCCCTTTCCTTGAGGACGTCCATGGGTGATGGGGATCGAGCCGGGTCACCGCTGCGCCAGATACTCGCGCTCGCCGTGCCCGCGCTCGGGGTCCTGGCCGCCGAGCCGCTCTACCTGCTGGTCAACACGGCCGTGGTCGGCCGTCTCGGCGCGGTGCCGCTCGCGGGGCTGTCGGTCGGCGGGATCGTGCTGGCGCAGATCGCCTCGCAGATGACGTTCCTGTCCTTCGGCACGACCGCACGCGCGGCCCGGCTGTACGGCGCCGGCCGCCGGGCCGACGCCGTGACCGAGGGGGTGCAGGCGACCTGGCTCGGCGCGGTCGTGGGGCTGGTGATCACCCTGGCGGGACAACTGCTCGCCGCACCGGTCGCCGGTTTGCTCGCCGGTGACGGCCCGGTCGCCGACGCCGCGGTGAGCTGGCTGCGGATCGCCCTGCTCGGCGCGCCCCTGATCCTGGTCACGATGGCCGGCAACGGATGGATGCGCGGCGTCCAGGACATGCGGCGCCCGCTGCGCTACGTGCTCCTCGGCAACGGGATCTCCGCGGTGATCTGCCCCGTGCTGGTGTACGGGCTCGGCTGGGGGATCAACGGCTCCGCGGTCGCCAACGTGGTCGCGCAGCTCATCTCCGCGAGCCTGTTCGTGCGGGCGCTGGCGGCCGAGGGCGTGCCGCTCGCCCCGGTTCCGTCCGCGATTCGCGCGCAGCTCGGCATGGCGCGTGACCTGGTGGTGCTCGGCCTGGCCTTCCAGACGTGCTGGGTGTCGGCGACCGCGGTCGCCGCCCGCACCTCCGCCGCGGCGGCCGGCGCCCACCAGGTGGTGTTCCAGCTGTGGATGTTCCTGGCCTTCGTCCTGGACGCGCTGGCCATCGCCGCCCAGGCGCTGGTCGGGGCCGCGCTCGGCGCGGACGACGCGGCGCGGGCGCGCCGCCTGGCCTGGCGGGTGACCGGATGCGGGCTGGTCTTCGGGAGCCTGCTCGGCGTGGTGTTCGCGGCGCTGGCCGGGTCCCTGCCCCACGTGTTCACCACCGACGCCACGGTGCTGGCCGAGATGCCGCAGGCGTGGTGGTTCTTCGTCGTCCTGCAGCCGATCGGCGGCGTCGTGTTCGCCTTGGACGGAGTGCTGCTCGGCGCCGGCGACGCGGCCTACCTGCGCACCGCGACGGTGAGCGGGGCGGTGCTGGGGTTCCTGCCGGTGGTGTGGGCGTCGCTCAGATTCGGCTGGGGGCTGGTGGGCATCTGGTCGGGGTTGTCGGCCTTCCTCCTGATCCGGATGGTCGCCTCGCTGGCCAGACTGCGATCCGGCCGCTGGGCGGTGCTCGGCGCCGAACGCTGACCGCCGCGCGTTCGCGACGGTCGTGCGAACCGTCCGGAGACCGGTTTTCCTCGTCCGATCCCCCTGATGCGGCGTGAGTTCGGCGGTCCCGACCGTGACGGCGGGGCCGGCCACCTCTGACCGCTGCGCGAGCACGTGCGCAATGGGAGCGGCGGCCCTCCCCGGGAGGAGGAAGGGCCGCCGCCCGGCTCCGGTGCCGATCAGGTGTGGGTGAGCAGGACGTTCCCCTCGCCGCTCTTCCTGATCACGATGACGGCGTAGACGCCGGTCACCTTCGGGTCCGCGATGGTGATCCGCTCGGCCTTGTTCGGCCCGCCGCTCGCCGAGCGCCGCGCGGCGGATCGTGGCAGGCCCCATCGGCCGGCGTCCGGCGCCATGACGAACAGGTCGAGGTCCTGGCCGTTCCGGGGGAGGACGTTGATCGTCGAAGGCACGCCCTTCTCGATCCAGGTCGTACGGATCTCCACCAGGCGGTCGGCGCCCATCCCGAACTCCATCGGCGTGCCCTTCTCCAGGTCGCCGTCGGGCGCCTTCGCCGCCTCCGTCACGAACTCCTGGTAGTCGGTGTCGGAGGTCACGGCGACGGAGAAGAGCTCGTCCTGCGGGGTGGGCTGCACGGCCACGAAGTCCGGGCCCGAGCTGCCCCACTCGGAACTGGTGACCGCGTCGTTCGGAGCGCCGGCGGGCGTCACCCGCATGTCGACGTCCGCGCCGCCGGCCCCCGAGGTGGCCGTGGCCACCACGGACCAGCTGCCGGCGGTGGTGCGGAAGTCCTGCGTGTACGGCAGGTTGGCGGGCCGGTACGCCGCCGTCCTGTCGTTGAGGATCTCGGAGTAGCCGGGAAGCACGGTGTTGTGGAACAGGACCTCGTCCGCGGCGGGCCGGTCCCGTGCCTCCAGCTGGCCGAGGAACTGGTGGATGTCGTCCGCCGGCGCCTTCCTGAAGGCGGTCACCATACCCGCGGGGCCCAGGCTGGAGGTGTCCCAGTACTTCTCGTTCCGCGTTCCGGAGTCTCCGAGGTCGATGAGGACACCGGCCACCCTGCCCTCGACCGCGTCCGTGCCGCTTCCGCTCGGCCAGCCCTCGGTGAACCAGCGCGGGCTCTCCAGGTCGATCGCGCCATCGGTGCCCCAGCGGTAGTGGGTGTCGCCGTAGACCTGGATCGCCACCCAGTCGGCCCACCCCTCGGTCCAGGCGCACCCCGGGGTGGTGATCTTCTGGGCCCAGTGGTCCTGGCAAAGGGGGCCGATGGGCGGCATGCCGTTGTAGGTGTAGTCCATGATGAAGTGCCCCAGCTCGTGGGCGACCGTCATCTTCCTGAGCTGGGCCGGCGCGCCCAGGTGGAGCTCGAAGCGGTTCGGGCACTCGGCGCCGCCTGCGTACGGGCAGTAGTAGGACCCGCCGGCCGTGTCGGGCGCCCACAGGATCCGCACGGATTGGCAGTTCACCTCGCCGGGCTTCCAGCACTCGTTCCCGGGCACGCCGAGCCAGCCCGTGTACGCCTTCCAGGTCTCGTACGCCGAGGTGAAGACGCGGAACCCGCCCTCCAGCGGGCTGCCGCGCCCGGACTCGTAGTCGATGGTCGTCAGCGTGCCGGCGGGCACGTCCCAGGTCACCTCGCTCACTCCGCTGTAGGAGTCCCCGGTGGCCGGGTTCACCACGTCCCACTCGTTGTTGATGGAGCTGACCTGGATGTAGACGTCCTGCGCGCCGCCGTCCTGGTCGACGCCGGGGAAGCAGATCTTGTAGTCGCCCGCGCCGTCGGTCAGCGTCCAGCCGAGATTGTCGGGGCCCTTCGCGTCGGTGTCCCACGCCTCCACGAGCGTCCTGGGCACGCCCCTGACCGTGCCGTCCTCCGACTGGACGTGCTTGACGCGCCCCTGTACGCAGGTGTCCCCGGCGAGGGACTTCGCCGCGGCCGGCATCCGCGCCTCGCGTACGGGGAGATCGCGCGGCATGCCGAAGATCGACGACCGCTCCCCGATCGTGAGGTAGGCGAGCCCCTCGCTGCCCGGGCCCGGGCGCCCGTCGCGGGCCTGGACGCGGATCGAGGCGGGACCGGGGGCGACGGCGGCGACCACGCCCTCGTACCGGACGGCCTTGCCGCGCCGGGCCCGCTCCGTACGGCTCGCGCGGTCCACGGGGCTGCGGCCGATCGTCGCCGCACCGCGGTCGAGCCCGGCGGGCGGGCGCACCCAGCGCAGCGTCTCCGGCAGCTCGATGACGGTCGTGGCGTCCGGCAGGTCCTCCTTCGCGGTGACCTCGACCGTGAGCGTCGCGGTCTGTCCCACGGCCGGGGCGCGGTCGAGTTTCACGTCGACGGTGAAGCAGTACCCCGGATCACACGAGGGCGGCTTCGCGGGGGCCGCGTGCGCGGCGGGCACGGGGGCCGCGACCAGTCCGGTGGCGACCAGGGCGGCCGCCATCAGTCGGCGTAACATCCTTTTTCTCCTGATCAGCCCGCGCAGGCGACGGGCGAGTCGAAGTGTCCGGGTGAGGTGGGATAGGGCGAGCCGTTGTCGCCGGCGGGGATCGCCAGCTCACGCTCGGCCGAGGGGTCGCCCTGGACACGGCCCGCGCCGGAGCCCCAGGCCACCTTGGCGAGGAAGTCGCGCATCGCGGGCGAGTGCTGGCGGACGATGTTGTGCCCGCCGTTGGCCGGACCACAGTGGGTGTACAGGTTGAACGACCCGTTCCAGTCGATCATCTTGTCGCCCGGGTTGGGCCCGTTCGCGGTGCGGTCGCCCTGCAGCACGTCCCGGCCCTCGCCGCCGTACTGCCAGTCGACGCCCTGGTGGTGCTGGTCGTCGGCGGCGGACGCGTTGTCCTTGCCGGTCATCCGGAACCACAGGCACGGGTCGACGACGGTGGTGAGCGTGCCCTCGGGCATGCGGCCGGGGGCGCAGTCGTCCGGGAAGGAGCCGCGCGGGTTGTAGTCGAGCAGGTCCGCCCCGGCTCCGCCGAAGACGTGGTCGACGAACCGGTCGCCGGTGCCCCGGGCGGCCGGGTCGAACGCGCCGCCGCCGAGGCAGTCGGCGGTCGCCGCGTCCAGGACGGGGTCGCAGCCCTTGCCGCCCCAGATGACGTCCGCGCCGTCGTCGCCGAAGACCTCGTCGCCGCCGCTGTCGCCGTTGATCAGGTCGTCGCCCGCGCCGCCGTGCATGCTGTCGCGGCCCGGCCCGCCGCGCATGCGGTCGTCGCCGCCCTTGGCGAAGCCGTCGTGCGGCATGGCCGCGGTGACCCAGGTGTCGCCGTCCGCGTCGTGCAGCAGGTCGGTACGGCGGTCGTAGGAGCCCGCCGGGAAGCCCCGGTAGGTCTCCTTCGGCGGGGCGTTCAGGCTGACGGTGAAGCCGAGCCGCTGGGCGTCGCCCGCGTCGATGCGCTCGTCGACCACGCCGCCGCGGTCGCCCAGCATGGCGTCCTCGCCGTCGCCGCCGTCCATCTCGTCGTCGCCGAGCTCGCCGAACAGGTCGTCGTCGCCCGCGCCGCCGTACAACCGGTCGTCGCCGTCCTGTCCCCACAGCCCGTCGTCGCCCTCGTCGCCGTACAGGCGGTCGGCGCCGAAGGCCCCCGCCGGCTCGCACGTCGGCTGGGCCTGGGTGCAGAACCGGGTGGAGTCGCCGGGCAGCGCCGGGTCGTGCGTACGGCTGCGCGTGGCGTCGGCCGGGGCCTGGCCCGCCGCGTAGCGCTCGGTGTAGACCCGCTCGGTGTTCCCGGTCAGCGTGCGGACGAGCGAGCCGTTGTCGCCGAGCAGCACGTCGGCCGCGCCGCCGCCCTCGATCGCGTCGCCCTTGTCGGCCGCGCCCGGCGTGGCCGAGCCGCCGATCAGATCGTCCTGGCCGGGGGTGGTGTCGCCCTCCAGCTCCGCTGGCTCGCTCGCGACTCCCTTCCACCCGGGGTCGCCGAGCGGCTCGCTCTCGGTCTGGGTGGACTCGGCCGACAGCGGGAGGTCGCCGCGGATCTGGTCGGCGCCGCCGCCGCCCTCGGCGTAGTCGCCCTGGCCGCCGCCGGAGAGGTGGTCGTCGCCGTCCTGTCCCCACAGCGCGTCGACGCCCGACCCGCCGGAGACGCGATCCTCGCCCGCGCCCTCACCCAGGAGCTTCACCGCCCGCGGGGTCATCGGCGCGCCGGCCGAGCCCAGCCGGACGGTGGCCCGGGTAGGCGTGCCCGCCAGGGTCACCACCGCGTTGTCGCCCGTGACGACGTCGTCGCCGGGGCCGCCGAACAGCGCGTCGGCGGCGTCGTCCGCCGCGACGTGCGAGCCGCCCACCACGTCGTCGTCGCCCCGGTCGCCCTCGACCCAGTCGACGCCCGCGCCTCCCTCGGCATAGTCGTCGCCGTCCTGGCCGCGGAGCCGGTCGGCGCCGCCCTGGCCGAAGATCGCGTCGTTGCCCGCGCCGCCGTCGGCGACGTCCGCGCCGGAGCCGCCGGCGAGCGGCTCCACCCGGTGGGTGTGCGCCTGACCGGGCCGTACGGCGACGGGGGTGGCCGTGCCGGTCGTGCTCAGGACGGCGTTGTCGCCGGCGATCACGTCCGGTCCGTCCCCGCCGAGCAGGGTGTCGCCCGCGTCGGGGTGCGGCCCGGAGCCGCCTCCGGCGAGCTCGTCCTCCCCGGCCTCGCCGAAGACCTGATCGGCGCCGTTGCCGCCCTCCAGATGGTCGTCACCGGCGTCGCCGTGCACCTCGTCGGCCCCGATCCCGCCGAAGGCGGTGTCGTCGCCGTCACCGCCGTGGATCACGTCGGGCCCGCCGGCCTTCTCCGGCGTCCCGTCGAGGTCGGACGAGCCGGTGGCGTCGCCGTTGTCGCCGACCAGGCGGTCGGCTCCGGCGTCGCCGTAGAGCGTGTCGCCCGCGTCGTCCCTGCCCGCCGTACGGCTGCCGCCGACGAGCAGGTCGTCACCGAGGCCGCCGAACGCGGTGTCCTCGCCGGCCTCGCCGACGACCACGTCGTCCTGGGCGCCGCCGTACAGGGTGTCGTCGCCCGGGCCGCCGGTCACCTCGTCGGCTCCGTCGTCACCGTAGGCGGTGTCGTCACCCGAACCGCCGCTGACGTCGTCGTCGCCCGCGCCGCCGTACAGGGTGTCGTCGCCCTTCTCACCGCAGACGCGGTCCCTGCCGCCACCGGCCTCGACCCGGTCCGCGCCCCCGCCGGCCGAGACGGTCTCCGTGCCGGAGCCGCCGAGGACGAGGTCGCGGCCGTCGCCGTCCGCCCCGGCATCCGTGCAGGGCTCGTCGCGCCGCCTGTCGCCGAAGATCGTGGCGCCGCCGTCGCCGCCCACGACGTGGTCGTCGCCGTCACCGCCGACCAGCAGCTTCACCGAGGGCTGCACGCCCGCGGGCAGCGGCAGGTGCCGCACCCGCCTGGCCGGGCCGTAGTCGTCGCGGCCGTCGGCCTCGCTCACGTCGGACGGTTCGGCGATCACCCAGTCGTCGCCGGGGCCGCCGAAGATCTCGTCCTTGCCGTGGCCGCCCGCGAGGACGTCCTCGCCGCCGCCGCCGAGGATCCGTACGGTCTCGCCGGGAGCGGAGTGCCCCGCCACCAGGTCCACCGCCCGGCCGCCGTACACCGTGTCGGCGCCCGCACCGGTGTCGACGTAGTTCGGCCCCGAGTCGGCCGGTCCCGCCTCGTCGGGCCCGAACTCCTCCCGCGGTCCGGTGTGGATCTCGTCGGCGGCCGATCCTCCGGTGAGAGTGTCGGCGCCGGGCCCGCCGACCAGCAGGCTCGGCTGGGCGCGGTAGCGGGGCGACGGGTCGGTCTCGGCGAGAGGGCTGTCGGAGGCGACGCCGATGGTGTCGTTCCCGCCGTTGCCCCACAGCCGGTTCGCACCGAGCCCGGCGGCGATCCGGTCGTCTCCGTCACCCGGGCCGTCGTCCGGCGCGCCGGGCAGGCCGTCGGCGGTCCAGTCGGCCACCTCGGCCGTGCCGACCTTGCGGACGGCGGGAGTCAGGCGGCCGTCGCCGGCGACCCAGCCCCCCGCGCCGCCGATCGTCAGGTAGTCGTCGCCCGGGCCTCCGGCCAGGATGGCGGCCGTACCGCCCTGCTCGTCGTAGGAGTCGCCGCTGGTGATCTGGTCGTCGCCCCTGCCGCCGTCGATCACGTTCTTTCCGGCGCCGGCGAGGATCATGTCGTCGCCGTCGCCGCCGAAGGCGACGATCTTCCGGTCGAACGGGAACGGCGCGCCGGAGTCGTCGGCGTACCCCTGGAAGACGAGCTTGAGGCCGCCCTTGGCGCCGCGGCCGTCGGCCAGCACCCGGTCGAGGCCCGCCGTGTGGTGCTCCTCGCGGACGCCGAGGGCGTTGACCACGAATCCCTCGTCGCCGGGGAGCTGGCTGACCGTCCACTGCTCGGCGTCGTCGCCGGGCTTGGCCGTGCTGCCGCCCCTGGCCGCGCGCATCGGGCCGATGTGCAGCACCAGCGCCTCACCGCTGACCGTGGCCAGCTTGGGCGGGGCCTCGTCGCACTTCGGCTTGGCCGAGAAGTCGAGCAGCGTGGCCTCGACGATCGTCCAGTCGAACCGCTTCTTGAAGATCGAAATGCCGATCTCCACCCAGGCCTTGAGATAGACCTTGAGCTTGCCCTCCATGGTGAACAGGCACAGCGGGTTGCGCAGCAGGACGCCCGCGAACTCGAAGAACCTGAACTTGCCGTCGTTGGTCGGGTCGGCCCAGAGCATCGAGATGCCCAGGGCGATTCCTCCGCTCACGCCCGCCTTGACGAGCAGCAGGTCGACTCCGGCTCCCGCTTCCAGCGTCCCGTACAGGCTGATCGCCGGCAGCGGCCGGCCCCGCTCGTCGGTGGTCTTCAGGTAGAGGCTGTCGAGGATCTGGAGGTCGGCCTTGCCCTGCTCGATGGCCTTGCGGATGCCGTAGGTGTCGAAGCCCGCCCTGATCCGCGCCTCGACTCCGGCGGTGCCGGAGATGACGACCATGATGGGCGGCGGCGCGTAGACCGGGCCGAACGACTGGCTGTAGGTGAAGCCGAGGCGCAGCGGACCGGAGTCGAAGGCGACCAGCTCGACGTCCTTGCCCATGAGCAGGCTGAAGATCGACCGCCCGGCGTTGTCGAGCACGGGGAAGCTGAAACCGGCCTTGCCGGACTGCTGCATCGGGCCCTGCTCGTCCGCGGCGGCCTTCGCGGCGGTGGCGGCCTTGCCCTTGTCGCAGCTCCTGGCGCCCTGGTCGAGCGCCGCGAGCAGGTTGTCCGTGGTGGGCGACACGTCGGCGATCAGCGAGTCCGCCACGTCCGGCGAGTTCTCCGTGGTGAGAGCCCTGTCACCGGCCACGGTGAAGCTGCCGATGGGGATGTGCAGCTCGCCCCGGCAGTCGGGCAGCGAGGTCACCAGCTTGGTGATCTCGATCATCCGCTCGATGAACTGGGTCGTGCTGTTGCCGCCCAGGGTGTTGAACTTCTTGGCGATCGTCATCAGGTTCACGTCGCCGCCGCCCGCGGCCCGGCTGAGGTCCGAGAGCACCGGGATGGGCGCGTAGAGCTGGTCGACGACCGGACGCACCGGGTCGGTGACCCGCTTGACCTGCGTCACCACCGGCCCGAGGACCGTACGGAAGAAGTCGCCGGCCTCCAGGTTGACGTCGGTGAAGGCGATGGACAGGTTCGCGGGGTCGGGCGAGCCGCCCTTCGTGAGGTCCCATGCCAGGTGGAAGTCGCCGAACAGACCGGGCAGCATCGGCGATCCGGGCGTCACGGTGAAGCGCCAGTCGACGGCCGCGTTGGCGTGCAGCGACGTCTCCACCAGGTCGGAGGCGTCGGCGAGCTGCGCCAGCCCGATCTTGCCGACCGGCTTGAGCCCGACGGTGAACGTGCCCGCGAACAGGTCGGGAGACTGCGGCGAGCGGTTCTTCACCGTGACGTCGAGGATGGACAGCTTGGCGTTGATCTCGTCGGGCAGCGACACGTTCACGCCCACGGTGGCCTGCGGCCTCTTGTCGGGCGTCGCGTCGATGTAGAAGCCGTTGACGCGGTCGAGGCCCACGGTCACGTCCACGTGCCAGCCGAGCTCGGCCCGCACGCCCTTGCCCGGGCCCTGCCGCAGCGCGAGACCGGGGACGCCGATGTCCAGCTGCCGTTCGAGGGCCGCGCAGCCCTCCACGCAGCCCTGCCGCGGGTCGACCGTGCCCTTGCCGATGCTCATCGTGAACTTCACGCCGGTCAGCTCGGTGCCCTTGGCGGCGTCGCAGGCGGTGGGGTCCGCGGGCTCCGGCGCCTGCACACAGGTGATCAGCGGTTGCACGCCGGGGCCGACCTTGGGGGCGAGCTCGGCGTTGTACCACTCGCGCAGGTCCTTGCCGGTGGGCACCCGGCCGCCGTTCGGCAGCGTGGCGATCGCCGCCTTGATCTCCTGGCGCTTGGCGCCGACGAAGTCCGCGCCCTGCTGCAGGTCGTCGCCGACCAGGGGCAGTCTGCCGCCGTAGGAGACCGTGCGCATGCCGGCCTCCAGCGCGGTGAGGTAGCGGTCGATGCCGTCGCCGAGGTTGGTCCAGTCGAGCTCCAGCCCGGCGGGCAGGGTGGAGAAGTCGAACTCGGGCACCTCCAGCCGGTCGATGTCGCCCGGCAGCTTCTTCGTCAGGTCGAACATCTCGGCAAGCGGAGCGGCCCTGGGCAGGCGCAGCACGAGCGCGTGCCTGCCGTCCGCGGTGATCGGGCTGCCGTTCACGTAGGCGGGCAGCACCGCGCACAGCGCGAGGTCGGTCTCGTCGCGCCGGGGGTCGCGGTCACAGGTGACCGACTCGGTCGTCTCGTTGAGCGCCAGGTCGAGCCCGGCGAAGAAGTCGGCCGGCGGCACGGCCTCCTGCGACTCGCCGTCGTACCGGAGGGTCACGCCGTACGCGAGCCTGGCCTGCATCGGGTCGTCGTCGTCCGCCTTGCCGACCGAGACGGGCAGCGGGCCGATGTTCGCCTTGATCGCGCCGTCGAGCCGGGCGTTCGCCTCCAGGTCGAGGCCGGAGTCGGTCTCGACGAGCAGGTCGCGGGCGAGGTCGAAATCGCGCTTGAGCGCCACCCGCAGCCCCAGCCGGATCTGCCCGCCGACGGAGGCGTCGAGCGTGCCGGAACCGGAGGCGGCGACCAGGCTGCTGTCCCCGAAGGAGAATCGCAGCGGCTCCTTCAGCGCCGCCTTCTTGTCGTACGCCAGCGACAGGCGCAGCGCGCCGTCCTCGTAGCCGATGCGGACCTGGCCGCCCAGCGCCTTGTTCAGCTCGGCCACCAGCGCCTGGACGGTGTCCGGCGGGGCCGCGGTGAGCCGGTCGATCGCGTCCCTGAGCGGTGAACGCAGCGCGTACGCCGTGCCCGGCTCGGGACGGACCTGCCCGAACTTCGCGGTGAACGCCATGGTGTGCTCGCCGCAGACGGCCGCGACGGTCATCACGCGGGTGCCGATCACGACGCCGCGCCCGATGTGCGCCTGGGTGAACGTCCGCGACGGGTCGGTGACGAAGCCGTTCTCGCTGCCGCAGGCGCCGTCGCCGTACACGACGCCGGGGCCGGAGCCCATCTCGTCGGCGGCGACGAGGTCGGACAGCGAGCGGCCGAGGAGCGGCAGCTTCGCCGTCATCGCCGTGCCGACCGGCCCTTCGGGCTTGACGCGGTCGAGATAGGTGGCCAGCGCGCCCAGCGACTTGACCAGCGCGCCGAACAGCGCCTGCGGGTTGTCGGGGTCGAAGGCGAAGTCCTTGACCTTGCCGATCTGGTCGAAGCCGCGGAAGACCACGGTGCCGGGCGTCCGGACATCCGGCATCTGCACGTCACCGGTGACCTTGCCGCCGAAGAAGTCGGCCAGTCCGGGGACGCCGAGGGTCAGCCTGGCCGTGGCGGTGGCGTCCACCTGGGTGGTGAGGACGTCCGCGGGGTCGCTCGCCAGGCGTTCGAACAGCCGCGTCAGCGGCACGTCCCCGGCGTCCTTGAGCGCGACCTTCACCACGTCGCCACCGGTCTTGCTGCTCATGGACAGGTCGCCGGTGAGCCGTACGCCGAGGTAGCCGACGACGGCGTCCACGTTGACCGAGGTGAGGACCGACACGCGGGCGCCGAACAGGTCGCGGCCGGTACGCAGCATGATCCGGTCGGCGGGCCGGGGCAGCTCGGTGACCACGGTCGCGCTGCCGTCGGGGTTGGTGTGCTTGTAGGGGCACGCCTTCCGCTGCCCGTCCGGGCGGGTGGCGCACGCCTCGCCGGTGGCCGGGTCGCTCAGGTCGAGCACGACCGTGGCGGCGGCGTGGTAGCCGCGCATCACCCCGGCGACCGAGGTGGTCGCGTTGGCCTGGGCGAGGCCCGAGCGGGCCTTGAAGGCGTCACCGAAGGTGATCTGGCCGATCATCGGGTCGGCGGCGGCGATCCGGTAGGCGGTCCCGGCCGCGGGCACGCCGCCGCGCCAGCCGTCGCCGGTCAGCGTGACGACGTCGGCGGTGTTGCCGGCCACCATGCCGGTCGACGTGCCCGCGGTGATCGTGCGGCCGGTGAACTCTCCGGGCGTCCACTTCTGGCCGGCGTGCCTGAGCGTCGTGGCCGTGTAGGTGACGCCGGTGCCCGCGCCGCTGTTCGCCTGCCCGCCGGGGTTGAGCGGCTCGGGCACGGGGTTGACCGCGCGGTCGATCACGAGCGTGAAGGCGATCTTCTTGGTGGCGTCGTCGTAGCCCGCGTCGGCGACCTTGATGATCGCGCCGCCGGGAAGGCCGCGCGCCCTGCCCAGCGCGGCGAACATGTCCTGGATCGAGGTGAAGGTGGGCTGACCGGTGTCGCGGTCGACGCTGTCGGCGACGAACTTGTCGAGCGCCTCGGAGATGCGCACGGCGTCGGCCAGGGAACCCCGCATGAACGGCAGGTCCAGGTCGCCCTGGCCGCCCTGATCCCCCTGGGTGCCCCAGCGGGCCCGCTGCACGGCGGTGATCGCGCCGGACAGATGCGTCAGCCCGTCGAGCAGGTCCTTCGGCGTGAGCGTCTGGAAGCGGTTCAGCCGGTCGAGGTCGGGCTGGCTCACACTCACCTGCGGTCCGCCCGTGGCGAGGTCGGGCCAGCTCACGTCGACGGTCGCGGTGGCGCCCTCGACCTGGGCTCCGGCGAACGGCTGCGCGGTGACCGCGAGCCTGGCGGTCGCCGAGCCCTTCTTGCCGAAGGTGAACAGGCCGGCCGCCGCGCCGTCCGCGCCCAGCTCCCGCAGGTCGAGCCGGCCGTCGCCGTCCGGGTCGGCGGCGGTGGAGGTGAACGTGGAGGTGAAGGAGAGCGACGAGCCCGCGGACAGGTCGACGCCGAGGATGCCGAAGGCGGCCGTGGGCTTGGCCCCCGCCGTCAGCCGCCCGTCGGCCTGCACCGTCACGACGGCGTCCTTGCCCAGCCAGGCCGTCTTGGTGGCGGGGTCGTAGGCGAAGGGCAGCTTCGCGCCCAGCTTCAGCGTGACGTCGACCCCCCCGGAGGTCGTCAGCGAGATTTTGGGCTGTGCGCTGCCGATGGAGACCGGCCGGTCGGCGACCGTCCTGGTCACCTCCAGGGTCAGGTCGAGGTGCCTGACGCCGCCCTGGGTGCTCGCCTCGGCCAGCAACCGGCCGCTGCGCGGACCGGACAGCGGATACTCGTCCTCCAGATCCGACAGGCTGGTCAGGTTCTTGAGCCGGTCGTGGACCGCGACGTCGAACAGGTCGCGCAGGCCCAGGCCGTCCTCCCCGCCGGGTACCAGGCCGACGAGGGGCAACTGCTCGCCCATCGGGCCGAGCGCCGCCATCCCCCTGCCGACGGCGGCGAAGCGTTCGACCGCGGACACGAGCGCGGCGGTCTCCGCGTCCGGTTGCGCGGCCGCGGACGCGGCCTGTGGCAGGCCGGTCACCAGACCTGACATCATCCCCACGACGCACAGCGCGCTGATCAATCGCCGCCTTGACACCGGACCCCCAGAACCGACGGGTTGCATACCGACGGTCTGTTCTAGTGACGGCGACTTGTGATCCGGTTGGATCTGACTTCAGCAGGACGCGTGCGCAGGTCCGGGCAGGTGCCCCTCCACGTACGTCGCGTGGACGCGGAGGGGCACGCCGAGGCGTGCGGCCGCCGCTCCGGCTTCCCGCCGGACCGCGGTCGCGGGAGACGGCCTAGTTGTAGCAGCAGTCGTTCCAGTAGCGGTTGGCCCAGAAGCAGTTCTCCCACCAGCAGTCGTCCCAGTAGGGCGTGTTCCAGGCGCAGTTGTTCGCGTAACCGTCGACGGGGCCGGCGACGAGGTTGTTCGAGACGTTGTTGAAGGTGTTGTTGACACCGTTGTCGAAATAGTTCTCCGTCGGACCGGCGCACCCGTTTCCACACGTTCCGCCGCAGCGGTTGTCACACGGGTTCGTACAGGTGTTACACGGATTGCTGTAGAGGTTATTGCCGGTGTTGTCGAAGGTGTTGTTGTATCCGTTCGTGAACTCGTTCTCCGTCGGGGTGGCATAACCCGAGCCCGTTGGGGCGGTCACCGCGCCCGCCGCCGTGGCGCCCGCGACGAGGGCGCCACCGCCGAGCGCGGTGGAAAGTGCGAGTCCGGCGATGACCTTCTTGAGCTTGGGCATTCTATGTCCCCCTCTAAAGGCTCAACTGCCTAATTTGTGCGGCACGCCGAAGAATGCCGTCTAATGACCGTTAAGTGGCCATTGCCCCGCGACGTCATGTTTTCCAGGCCGGACAAGCGACAAACGGCGATTGAGGGTGTTTAACGACTTGTTTATGGATAAGGGGCGTTAGCTGGGCACTTATGCCGCCTTTATCCCTGAATGTCCGATTTCATCGGGCGGTCGGACATGGCCTCAGCCCGCCCGCACCATGCCGACCAGCGCGTGCGCGACGTCGAGGAACTGGTCACGCGACGAGGTCGTCGTCTGCAGGTCGACGAACGCCTCGTGCGCCCCGGTCTCGGCGAGGGTCAGCAGGTAGTCGGCGACCTGCCGCACGGTCCCCGCGTGCGGCACCTGGTCGGCGGGGGCCGGTGCGTCCGTGATCGCCGGGTTGACGCGCACCACCATGCGCAGCGCGGACGGGTCCCGGCCCGCGCCGGACGCGGCCCGCAGCGCCATGTCCCACAGGCCGGTCAGGTACGGCATGGGCATGGCCGCGCTCAACCAGCCGTCGGCCCGCCGGCCGACCCTCTCCAGCGCCCCGGGCGTGTAACCGGCCAGCAGGATCGGAGGACGCGGCCGCTGGCGGGGCTTGAGGTCGATGTGCGACGGCGGCACCGTCCAGAGCGCGCCCTTGTGCTCGACCACCTCGTCCGTCCAGACGGCCTCCATCAGGTCGAGCGTCTCCTCCAGCCGGTCTCCCCTGCCCCGCCAGGGCACCCCGGTCGCGGTGTACTCGTCGCGCAGCCAGCCGAGGCCGATGCCGACGTCCAGCCGTCCGTCGCTGAGCAGGTCGAGCGAGGTCAGCGTACGGGCGAGCAGCACGGGCGGCTGCCACAGCGCGTTGAGCGTGCTGGTGCCCAGCCGGATCTCACGCGTGCTGACCGCGGCCAGTGTCAGCGCGGTGAGCGGGTCGAAGAACGTCCCGAAGGCCGGCGGAACCGTCCCGTCTCCTCCCGGGTACGGGTCGCTGGGGGCCAGCGGCAGCAGGACGCGGTCGCCCGCCCACAGGCTGTCGTAGCCCATCGCCTCGAGATCCGCGCTCGCCTGCCGCATGAAGTCCGGGTCGGCGAACGCGCCGTACTGGGGAACCGTGTATCCGAGCCGCATGAGTGTCTCCTCGCACTTCGCCATGGCGGAATCGCCCTGTCCGGGCGTCGGCGGAGACGCTAGAAAGGCCCGCTTGCGGAAAACTTGGACCTCTCCAGTGCCGGTACGGAGTCGAAATCGTGCTGTCGCGCGCTCACCCGCACCGGTAGGTCATCTCGTGCGGCGTGCCCGACGGCACCCGGCCGAAACCGAGCGGGCACGCCGCCGTCGCGGTCAGGACAGCTGGATGGCCCTGACGATTCTGCCGAGGTCGGGGACGAGGGGCTCGCTGGCCATCACGGTGATCACGATGCCCTCGCGCTCGACCCAGCCGACGTACTTCCCGTGCCCGAGTGCGCCGTCGCCCTGCCTGCTCATCACCCTGCGGCCGCCGATCTTCTCGATCTTCGTGTTCCACCGGAACGTGCCGATGTCGACCGGGAGCCTCCTGAGCTGCGAGAGCTTGTGCGCGCCCGGCCTGCAGACGACCCGCACCCACAGCGCGCGGTGCTCGGGGTCCACGTCGTCGCGGTCGTCCCACCACGCATAGCCGTACTCGCTCCAGCCCTTGTGCTTCGCCGCGGCCACCCCACCGTGGGCGAGGCCCGTGGGGATGTAGCCGGTGACGAGCCCCTTGACGGCCGTGGAGCCGCGCGGCGGCTGGTCGGCCTTCCCCGCTGTGGACCGCTTGATCTCGGCTTTGGAAGCCGTCGGGCAGGCCGTCTCGGCGAGGACGGAAGCCTGGGCGGGAGAGGCGGCCACAGAGGCGGCCACAGAGGCGGCCACAGCGCTGACCGAGGTGACGACCAGGGAGGAGAGGGCGAGCAGATGCCGGAAACGATTCATGCGCCATTGGATGCGGGGCCGGCGGCATGAGTTCTCCTGGGCGGACCCGTTTCGCCCCGCTTCCCGACGCCGGGGTGTCGTCCGGGAACGGCCACGGGCGAAGGCGCGGAGACGGGCGGAGCCCGGGCCCGGACGCCCGTCACGGCGGGCCGGGCCGGGCGGAGAGTCCGCTCCGAGGCGTCCGTTCAGACGCCGGCCGTCGCCTCCGCGTGCGCGGCGGCCGTCTCCGCGGAGTCCTCCGCGGACTGTCCGGCGGGGTCCTCCTGGCCGGCGTCGGGGGCGGCGTCGGGGTGCGCCGCGACGAACCGCTCGATGACCTCGTCGGCCATCTTCCCGCGCGGGGGCACGTCCAGCCCCTGCTCGCGGGCCCACTCGCGGACGTCCGTCAGGGTGTAACCCCGCAGGCGCGGGGAGGTGTCGGCGGCCTTCTTGGACCGCGACGCCTGCTTCACCTCACGGGCGTTCTCCAGCACTTCCTCGATGAACGCGAGAGCCTCGCTCAGCCGCTGCTGGTTCGCGTCGGACAGGTCGATGGCGAAGGTCCGGTTCAGCAGCGGGAACTCCCGTCGCGCCACATCGTCGCCCTCGGAGTGGTCGAGGTCGTCAACCAGAATCACCTTCTGCGCCACGTGCAGCCCTTCCAGGGTGGATCTCCGTCTAACTGGACCGTGGCATCTTACTGGTGCTCCGCTCACCGGCCCGCCTTCCCCGGTTCCTCCCCCCCGAGCACGAGCGTCACCGCGGCCACGCCGTACGACCGTCGTCAGCGGGGCGGGCGGGAAGCAGCCCGGACCGGAGAAGTCGGGCTGGCCGCCCGCGCTCATGCCCGCCGGAGTCACCGACACCCCCAGGACCAGCCACGGCCATGCTCGGCGGGCCCTCGCCTCATGCGTCACGGCGTGCTCGGACACCGCCGAAGTATCCCCGGACCGATCACTCGGCGCCGTGCGTGCCCCACCCGGAGACGATCAGGTCGTCCTCGAGAACCAGCACCTCGCTGGCGAGTGCCCCCGTCTCCTTCCTGAAGTTGATGACGACACAGTCGATGCCCGCGTAGACGCCGACGACCTCGAACCGCAGATCCGGGTTGCGCCGCAACCCCTCGGCCCAGTAGGCCCGCAGCGCGTCCTTGCCGCGGATCACTCCATCGGAGCCCTCGATGAGCCGCGCCGCGATCGGGGAACGGAACACCACGTCGTCGGCGTAGTGCCGCATGACGCGGTCGAGGTCGTGGGCGTTCCATTCGTCCGCCCAGGTGGCGGCGAACGCGCGGGCCCAGTCGAGATCCATGGTGCCATCCAAGCACTCCCCGGCGCCGCGGCGTCTGCGCCTGCGCCTGCGTCCCGCTGTACGGCCCCGGGCGCCGGGGCGCAGCCGGGCGCCGACCTCACCCAGGTAAGACCGGGCGCGGACGGCACCGGGGAACGGTTCCGATGCGGGAGCAGGTTCAGGAGCCGGTGTGGAGGCGGCGGTGCAGCGCGCGGACCTCGTCGGCCAGCGCGGGCACGGGCCCGGCCACCCGCACGCCGGGCGCGACCTCTTCGACCGGAAGGGTCCGCACCGGCGGGGGTGGCACGTCCCACTCGGCCAGCCACCGCGCGAGCTGCGCCGACGACGCGACGTAGACGATCCGGCCGAGCCCCACCCACCCGTGCGCCGCCGCGCACATCGGGCAGTGCTCGCCGGAGGTGTAGACGGTGGCCTTCGCGCGCTCCTCCGGCGTCATGTTCGCCGCGGCCCAGCGCGCCAGCTCGAATTCCGGGTGCCGCGTGTGGTCGCCGCCCGCCACCCGGTTGCGGTCCTCGGCCAGCACCTCGCCGTCCCCCGCGACCAGCACCGAGCCGAACGGCTCGTCGTCCGCCTCCAGCGCTTCCTTCGCCAGCTCCACACAGCGGCGAAGGTGGCCCATCTCCTCGGGCGTCGGCTCGTAACTCATGATCGATACGGTAACTCCGGACGGGACGGGTAGGGCGAGGGGCATGCCGGAGGGGCATCTGGTCCATCGCTACGCGGACGAGCAGCACGAGGCGCTCGCCGGCCGGGTGGTCAGCGCCACCAGCCCGCAGGGCAGGTTCGACGCCGGCCCGTACGACGGCAGGGTCGTCGAGGGCGTGGAGGCGCTCGGCAAGCACCTGCTCTACCGGCTGGAGGGCGCCCCGGCCATCCACGTACACCTCGGCATGCGGGGTCTCTTCCTGCGCTACGACGACCCGGCGGCCGAACCCCGCAAGGGCACCCGGCTGCGTCTGGCCACCGGAGAGGCGGCGTTCGACCTGATCGCGCCCGCCCGCTGCGAGCCGATGGACGAGCGGGCGCTGGCCGCACTGCGGGCCGCGACCGGCCCCGACCCCCTGCGGGGTGACGTCGGCAGAACCGAGGCCGTACAACGCCTGCTCGCGGCCCACGTCCCGGTCGGCGCCGCCGTGCTCGACCAGGGCGTGTGGTCGGGGATCGGCAACGCCTGGCGGGCGGAGCTGCTCTTCCTCACCGGCCTCGACCCCGGCGCCCGCGACATCGGCGCCGAGGCCGCCGGGCGGCTCTGGGACGCCGCCGTGCGGTACCTCGCGCTGGGCCGCGACGCCGGGCAGGTGGTCAGCGACCCGGAGGCGCCGGACGAGCGGTGGGTCTACAAACGTGAGCGCTGCCGCCGCTGCGGGACCGCCGTCCGGACCTGGACGCTGGCCTCGAGGACGGCGTACGCGTGCCCGGCCGACCAGCACCTCGATGCCCTCTGACCTGGGAAGTCATGCCGTTACGGGCTTGTTATACATAGGTGAACGAAGGCCAGAGACTGCTGGACATCCGCCGAATCTACGTCGAGCCCGCCGCCGCCGGACTGCCGCGCGGCAAGGAGATCCTGGAGCGGTTCCCCGAGGCCGAGCGCATCGAGATCGAGGCCCACCACCGCATCCCCGAGTTGTACGGGGACGAGGCGAACGTGGCCCGCTGGGTCAGGATCAAGACCGAGGCGCTCGTCCTCGGCGTGAAGAAGTCGCTCACCGCGCGGCCCAACGGCCGGTCGAGCGACTTCATCGCGCCCTCCACCGCCAACGGCTGCGCGATGGCCTGCGCGTACTGCTACGTGCCGCGCCGCAAGGGCTACAGCAACCCGATCACCGTGTTCGCCAACATCGACAAGATCACGGGTTATCTCGCCAGGCACGCCGGGCGCCAGGGCGTCAAGCCCGAGCCGAACCAGGTCGATCCGCACGCCTGGGTCTACGACATCGGCGAGAACTCCGACTGCTCGGTGGACGCGACCGTCTCCGACAACGTGCGCGACCTCGTCGGCCTCTTCCGCGGCCTGCCGAACGCCAAGGCGAGCTTCGCCACCAAGTACGTCAACCGCGACCTGCTCGACTGGGACCCGCGGGGCCGTACGCGTGTCCGCTTCAGCCTGATGCCGGCCGCGGACGCCAAGCTGCTCGACATCCGCACCTCGCCCGTCGCCGACAGGATCGCGGCGATCGACGACTTCGTCGAGGCGGGATACGAGGTGCACGTCAACTTCAGCCCGGTCGTCGTCCGTGACGGCTGGCTGGAGGACTGGGCCGAGCTGCTCGGGCAGCTCGACGACGCGCTCAGCCCGGCCGCCCGCGCGCAGCTCGCCGCCGAGGTCATCTTCCTCACGCACAACGACCGGCTGCACGAGGTCAACCTCGGCTGGCATCCCAAGGCCGAGGAGGTGCTGTGGCGTCCCGACCTCCAGCAGCCGAAGCGCTCGCAGACCGGCGGCTGGAACGTCCGCTACAAGACCGGCCACAAGGGCCGCTACGTCACCGCGCTCACCGACCTGATCGCCGAGAAGATCCCGTATTGCACGGTCCGTTACGCCTTCTGACCGCCGTCCGGCAGCGCGGGAGCGCGTACGGCGAGCTCCACCCACCGTCTCCGGGCGCGCTCCGGCGCCCCGGCGTCCGGTGAGGTGGTCAGGAGCAGGGCGACGTCGTCGGCCGTGACGTCGGGCCGCAGCGTGCGGTCCCGGTGGGCGGCGGCGACCAGGATCTCCAGCGAGTGGACGGCGCGCTCCTGGATCCCGCGCAGCGATTCGCCCGCCAGGCCCGCCACCGCCTCACGGAGCAGGCGTTCCTGTCCCATGTCCACCACCACCCGGTGCAGCAGCCCGGCGATCTCGTCCAGGGCCGCGCTCCGGCCGTCGCCCACTCTGCCCACGGCGGCGTCGAGGGTCTCGGCGATGGTCGCGCCCAGCTCGGTCACGATGGCCTCGACCAGGTCGTTCTTCGTGGGGAAGTGCCGGTAGAGCGTGCCCACGGCCACCCCGGCCGCCGCCGCGATGTCGTCCATCCCGGCCTCCGGCCCGTGCGCCGTGATGAGCTCGCGCGCCGCGCGGACGATGGCGGCCCGGTTGCGCACCGCGTCCGCACGGGGCCGCTTGGGCCGCCGGGATCCGCCGCGACGCGCCGCAGGCCACCGTCGACGTGGTGCGCCTGGACCTGGCCTCGCTCGCGTCGGTGCGGGAGGCGGCCGGCGAGATCCGCGCCCGCCACGACCGGATCGACCTGCTCGTCAACAACGCCGGCGTGACCGGGCTCTCGGGCCGCAGGGAGGACGGCTTCGAGATCCAGTTCGGCGTCAACCACCTGGGGCACTTCGCCCTCGCCGGGCTGATGCTGGATCTGCTGCTGACCGTGCCCGGGTCCCGCGTGGTGACGGTCAGCAGCATCGGCCACCGGTTCGGCCGCATCGACACCGACGACCCCGGCTCCGGCGCGGGCGCCTACGCCCGGTCGAAGCTCGCCAACCTGCTGTTCACCTACGAACTGCAGCGGCGGCTGCGGGCGGCCGGCGCGTCCACCGCGGCGCTGGCCGCGCATCCGGGCGGCGCCGCGACGGAGGTGTTCCGCTACTCCTCGCCATGGTTCCGGGTGCCGAACCTGCTGATCGCCCGGCTGTTCGGGCGAACCGCGGCCATGGGTGCGCGGCCCATCCTGCGCGCGGCGACCGATCACGAGGCCGTCGGCGGCGACTACTACGGCCCGGGCGGCCTGTTCGAGATCCGCGGCCATCCCGTGCGGGTCAGGGCGGCGGCCCGCGCCCACGACCGCGGCCTGGGCGAGCGCCTGTGGGAGGTCTCCCAGCGGCTCACCTCCGTGACCTATCCCGTCTGAGCGCCGTCGTCGTCCTCAGGACGATCGCGGCGGGTGACGGTCAGACGCGCGCGGCGGTGACCACCACCGTGACGTAGGACATCGTGAAGCCGCCGCCCATCGCGTCGATCGCGTCCCCGACGCCCGCCAGCACCTCCGCGAGCGTGTCCGGGGGAAGCCGGGTGAGGACGCCCGACGTGGGCATCTGGTCCAGCCACTCGTCGCGGGTGTAGAACCGCTGCCAGCCGTACCGCCACTCCTCGGGGTCGCCGAACGCGCCCGCGTCCCTGATCCCGTCGGCGGCCTTGTCGAACAGCGGCCGGTAGCCGTCGAGGGCCGACCCCGCGGGCCGGTCCTGCGCGGGAAAGCCGGGCATCACCCGCCGGTAGACCTCGGCGTGGGTGTCCGCCACGGCGGGCGGGGGTTCGAACACGTGCCAGAACGCCGCCAGCCGCCCGCCGGGACGCAGTACCTCCGCGGCCTTGACCGCTCCGGCGACGGGATCGACCCAGTGCCAGGCCGTCCCGGCGACGACCGCGTCGAACGTACGGCCGGCGGGATCCCACGCCTCGAAGGTCGCCACCTCCGCATCGATCCCGCTCCGGCGGGCGAAGCCGGCCATCCGCGCGTCGGGTTCGACGCCGAGCACCGTGCAGCCCGCCGCCCGGAACTGCCGGGCCGCGATGCCGGTGCCGCAGCCGACGTCGAGGACGTCGCGGCCGGGGCTCGCGGCGACGATCCGCTCCACCATCGCGCCGGGATAGGGCGGCCGGGTGCGGTCGTAGCGCTCGGCGTCAACGCCGAACGACTCCGCCATCCCTCGCGCCTTGTGCGGTTCGTGTTCGAAAGAGTTGGTGGGCATGCGCCCACTATGAGTGGGCACACGCCCACTCGTCAAACGGGATAAAGTCGGCGGACGGACAGGAGGAACGGAACGGTGCCGACGGGGGTTGCCCTCCACAACGCGCGGGAGCAGTTGTTCGCCGCCGCGGAGCGCGTCCTGCTCAGGGACGGACCGAGCGGGCTGACCAGCCGGGCGGTCACCACCGAGGCGGGCTGCGCCAAGGGCGTCCTGCACCGGCACTTCGCCGACTTCGACGCCTTCCTCGCCGAGCTCGTGCTCGACGGCATCGCGAGGATCGACGCCCAGGCCGCCGCCCTGCGCCGGTCCGCCGGGACCGGCACCGTCGCCGGCAACCTCACCGGCGTGCTCACCGAGCTCTTCGGGTCGGTCGCCGTGGCGGTCGTCGGCCTGATCATCTCCAGGGACGGCTTGCGCGCCCGGCTGCGTCAGGCCAGGCCGGGCCCCGGCCTCCCGCTCCTGACGGAGGCCGCGGCCATGCTCGCGGCCTACCTCGCCGCCGAACGCGACCTGGGCCGCATCGCGGCGGACGCCGACGTCGACACGCTCGCTCCCACGCTGCTCGGAGCCTCGCACCTGCTGTTCGCCGACCGGGACGGCGGCCCGCCGCAGGCCGACGCCGTCCACAGGATGGTGACCACCGTCATCTCCGGCGTCGTACGCGACTGACCGACGAGCGCCGGATGCGCGGCGGGTAGCGTGATCGGATGTGACGAGGCTCGCGCTGTTCGACCTGGACAACACCCTGATCGACCATGACGAGGCCTTCCGCGGGTGGGCCGTGGAGTTCGCGGACGACCGCGGCCTGGGCGCCGTGGCGGTGGAGCGGCTGGTCGCCCTCGACGGGCACGGCTACCTCCCGCGCGAGACGCTCTTCGCGCAGATCAAGGAGGACTTCGGCGTCGAAGGTCACGTCGAGGACCTGTGGGCCGCCTACCGCCGCCGGATGCCTGAGCTCGTCCGCTGTCCCCGGGAGGTGCGCGACGGCCTGACCCGCCTGCGTACGACGGGCTGGCGGGTGGCGATCGTCACCAACGGGCTGGCGGACAACCAGCTCGGCAAGATCCGGCGGACCGGTCTGGACGAGGTCGTGGACGCGTGGGCCGTCTCGGGCGCCGAGGGCGTCCGCAAGCCCGACCGGGGGTTGTTCGAGATCGCCGCGGCCCGCGCGGGCGCCGGCCTCGGTGCGGGCGGATGGGTGATCGGCGATCACCCGGTGCACGCTCCAGCTCGGTCAGCTCGGTGTGGTCGAAGAGGCGGATGACGCCGTCGAGGTCGCACAGCACCGCGTCGTACGGCCGGGGGTTCGCCATCGCCCATGCATACCACGGGTGGCCGCCTCCCGGATGGGTGACCGTCGTCGGCGGGTCAGCGCAGCATGTCGAGGGCGCGGGCGGTCCCGAGGGAGTCGTCGGCCGCCGTGTGCCGGGGCTCGGCCTCCCCGCGCAGCACCTCGTGGATGTGCCGGATGCCCCAGGAGAACGCGGTCCCCTCACCCGGCTCGTGCCGTTCGGCCAGGCGTCCCTCACGCCACACTTCGAGCCCGTCGTCCGGCCCTGGGTGGAACGGGTTGCTCAGCCGGATCTCCCCGCCGGTGCCGACCAGCCGGGTGTACGTCGTGAACGGCAGGTCGAAGCCGCAGCTCATCATCAGGCGGCCGGTGCCGAACTCCAGGAGCCCTGCCGTCTCGATGTCCACGCCCGCCTCGCCCTTGACGACGACGGCGTGGCCGGCGACGGCGTCACCGCCGAACAGCAGCTGCGCGAGCCGCACCGGGTAGCAGCCCACGTCGTAGAGCGCGCCGCCGCCGAGGGCCGCGTCGAGCCGGATGTTCTCGGTGCCCTCCATGGTGAAGTGGAAGGTCGACCAGATCTCCCGCAGGTCGCCGATCGCGCCCTCGGCGAGCAGGTCGCGCAGCCGCGCCGTCTGCGGATGGAAGGGGAAGACGAACGCCTCCCAGAGCGGCCGGGCCGACCGGCGTGCCACCTCGATGACGTCGCCGGCCTCGGCGGCGGTGAGGCACAGCGGCTTCTCGCACAGGACGGCCTTGCCCGCCTCCAGGGCGGCGATCGTCCACGGCGCGTGCAGGGCGTTCGGCAGCGGGACGTAGACCGCGTCGATGCTCGGGTCCTCGATGACGGCCTCGTAGCCGTGTACCGCCCGGCCGACGCCGTTCCGCGCGGCGAACTCCTCGGCGCGGGACAGGTCGCGGCCCGCCACCACGGCGGCCGTGCCCCCGCCGGCCTCACGCAACGCGGGCAGGAACGCCCGCGCGGCGATGCCCGCCGTCCCGAGGACGCCCCATCGGATCGCCCCACTCATACCGAACCCACCCCTCGCCGCCATGACAGAGATTTCACTGTTTACAGGGGAATGCCTGCCGGGACGGTAGCACAGGGACACTGATGGGAACTTTTGCCTCCGGAGTCCGGTATCGGGCCGCTCAGGGGGTACGTGACCGCCGATCCCGACCGGGACGCGACGCGAGCGGACGAGGGATGCGTTATGAGCGAGGAAATACGGCGATTCACCCATATGCCGAGCGATCGGGCGCCCGGGCCCGACTACTCGGGGCCGGGAGTCGAGGCGGAGCTGACCGGGGAGTTACTCGGAGACCAATCCGCGGACCGGCCCGGACGGCAGGCGGCCCGCGAGGGCGGCGAATCCTATGACGACCTGTACACGGCCCGGGCCTCCTCCGCCCTCGGCAAGGTGGCCTCGGACGACGGCATGCTCGACGTCCGCATCAAGGCGCCCGGGGAGCTCGGCGGGCCGGGCGGGGCGACCAACCCCGAGCAGTTGCTCGCCGCGGCCTACGCCTCGTGCTTCCACAACTCGCTCACCCTGGTGGCCGGCCGGCAGGGCGTCCGGACCACCGACGCCACCGTGGACACGGCGGTCACCCTGCGCAAGCGGGGCACCGCCGACGACTACACGATCACCACGGACCTGACCGTACGCCTGCCGGGGGTGGAGCCCGAGGCGGCTCGCAGGCTGGTGGAGCAGGCGCACGGCGAGTGCCCGTACTCGCGGGCCTTCATGCAGGGCGCCGAGGTGCACCTGCACGTCGCCTGACCCCGCGCCGCCCCGGCCGAGGCGTCCGGGGTGAGGGCGGGGAGCGGACCCGCGGCCGCGCACACCACGGGTCCGCCCGCTCATTTCAGATCCTCTGCCACAGCGCGGGGACGTTCGGCGGCTCCCAGCCCACGAGCGCCGTGTGGGCCTGCCAGCACTGGTACGTCGCCCCGCCGTAGGTGACCCGGTCGCCCACCTTGTACGCCGTGCCGGCGGCCCAGGTGCCACCGGCAACGGTCGGGGTGGGCGTGGGGGTACGCGTCGGCGTGGGAGACGGGCTCGGAGTACGCGTCGGCGTCGGGGAGGGAGTCGGCGTCGGGCTGGGCGTCCCGCCCCCGCCGACCTGCAGGTCGACGCAGGCGTAGAACGCGTTGGGGGTGTCGGCCACGTTCCAGATCGCGAGGACCTTCTGCCGGCCCGTCCGTCCGCTCAGGTTCACGGTGTGGCTGACGGTGGCGGGAGGCTGGCGTCCCTGGTCGTCGAAGACGGCGACCCGCGTGCCTCCGATGTAGTACTCCCACGTGCTGGTGGCGTGGCGGGCGGTCAGCGACCAGGTGAACGTGACGGTGCCGCCGACGCTGGTGGCCGGCCACGGCCTGCTCTCGTCGTCGAGCTGGGCGAATCGGGCGTTGCCGCCGCTGCAGCTGCGCAGCCCCTTCGGCCCTTCCACGCTTTGGGGCTCGTAGACGATCTCGCCGCAGTTGGGGACGCGGCCCTGGGCGCACATCGCCTGGCGGCTCGGGGGCGACGAGATGTAGCCGTGCGCCTGCGCCGGTGCGGCGACGAACACCGTGGCGCCGATGGCGATCGCCGCTGTCGCGAGGAAGGTCAGCGTTCTTCGCATGTGTGCTCCTCACTGCTGGGGGGTGGCGCAAATATAAAAGAAAGTTTCCTAACAGTGAAGGCCCAATGACTGCGTCTGTCAGATCGTCGGCGGCGGGATCGTTCCAGCGTGGGAGCTCCGCACGGCCCTGCCCGCGTGAGAGCAAGGCCCCCGCTTCGAGAGAGCACGCCCCCGCCCCCCAAAGAGCACGGCCCCGCTCCCTCGGGGAGCAGGGGCCGTGCGGGACGTCACGCCGTTCGCACGTCCGGCGTGCCGACCTGAGCGAGTGACCAGCCGCTGACGTCTTCGAGGCGGATCCGCCAGGTCGCTCCGGCGCCGCCCGCCGGGCGGTCGCCGGCGAAGGCGTCGACGAGGTGAAGGTAGTCCGGGAGGTCCTGCTCGGAGCCGGAGTCGAAGTCTCCGGCGAGCGCGGCGGCACGGTGGCGCTCCCGGCGCTCCTTCGCGCTCTCGGCGATGCGCAGGAAGAAGCCTTCGGGGCCGCCGCCCGCGGGTACCTCCTCGGCGCGCGACCGGCGGATCTCTTCGATCACCGCGGTGGCGTACTCCTCCGGGGAGACGAGATGGCCGGTGATGATCGTGCCGTTCACGGCGAGGGCGACGCCCATTCGCTCCTTCGCCATGGACACGGCGAAGACCAGGGCCCGCAGTACTGGATCGGTGGTGCTCATGCGCCGATCTTGTCATCCGCCGGACGACGGCCGTACGGGCCACCGGGTGGGAGGCGTTGACATGCGCCGGCCGTCGCCTACACTCTCACACGTGAACGATCGTTCAAGTGTTGTGGATTTCGTGACGGCCGACTCCTGCGCGCTGCCGGTCGTGGACGCGAGCCGGGTGGAGACCGTCAGGGGGGCGATGCCGGCCGCGGAGACGGTGGAGGGTCTGGCGAAGATCTTCGGGCTGCTTGCCGACCCCGGGCGCTTGCGGCTGATCGCGGCGCTGCTGGAGGGCGGCGAGATGTGCGTGTGCGACCTCGCCGCCGCGACCGGCCACAGCATGTCGGCCGCGTCCCACGCCCTGCGCCTGCTGCGTGCCCACAACGTGGTGAAGGTGCGGCGCGCGGGAAGGATGGCCTACTACCGCCTCGCGGACTCGCACGTGCGACTGCTGTTCGACCTGGCGATCACGCACATCGGACATGAGGAGAAGGACCGGGATGGGTGAGACCGGGAGGGACGCGGGCCGCGAGCACGCGCGCGAGCACGGTCACGGGCACGGTCATGGGCACGGGCACGCGGTCAGCGCCGAGGCCGACCGGCGTCTGCTGACCGGCGCGCTGGCGCTCATCGTCGGCTTCATGGCGGTCGAGGTCGTCGTCGGCGTCATCGCGCACTCCCTGGCCCTGATCAGCGATGCCGGGCACATGCTCACCGACGCCATCGCCATCGCCTTCGCGATCGTGGCCATGCGGATCGCCGCCCGCCCGCCGCAGGGCGGCTTCACCTACGGCCTCAAACGCGCCGAGATCATCAGCGCCCAGATCAACGGGATCACGCTGCTGCTGCTCAGCGTCTACTTCGTCTACGAGGGCGTACGCCGCCTGATCGAACCTCCCGAGGTCCACGGCGCCTACGTGGTCGCCACCGGCGTCGCCGGGATCGCGGTGAACCTGGCCGCGACCTGGCTGCTGAGCAGGGCCAACCGTGCCAGCCTGAATGTCGAGGGCGCCTTCCAGCACATCCTCAACGACCTGTTCGCCTTCATCGCCACCACCGCCGCCGGCGCGGTGATCTGGGCGACCGGCTGGGGCCGGGCCGACGCCCTGGCCGCGCTGGTCGTGGCCGCCCTGATGCTCAAGGCCGGGTGGGGCCTGGTGCGCGAGTCCGGCCGGGTCTTCATGGAGGCGGCTCCCGCCGGGATGAACCCGGCCGAGATCGGCCGTAAGGCCGCCGCCCTGGAACACGTCGTCGAGGTGCACGACCTGCACATCTGGGAGGTCACCAGCGGCTACCCCGCCATGTCCGCGCACATCCTGGTCGCCCCCGGCGCCGACTGCCACGCCGTACGGCAGGCGGCGCAGCGGATGGTCCACGACGAGTACGGCATCGACCACACCACCCTGCAGGTCGACCACGCCCCGCCGGAGCTCCTCGCGATAGGCGAGCCGTCTCCCGAAGCCGCCGAGCCGCACTGCACCGACGCGCACGGCCCCGCGCACACCAACGGGCGGTGGCGGCCGGCGGAGGAAACGGCGCCGGAGCGGCGCGCGGCCGGGTGCGCCGGCCGCCGCTACATCAGGTTCGCCACCCCCGGACGCCTCTCCGACCGCCGATCCTGACCGTCCCCCCTCACCGGCGGGTGGACACGAACGGCCACGTCGCCTCGAGCCGGCGCTCCCCGGCCGGGACAGGCGACCGGCGGCTCTGTTTGCCGTATCGCCCCAGGGGTATCAGGCGCGCATGTTCGCCCCGTCCGACCTGGATGTACTCGTGCCCACGAAGGACCGCCCGGGCGCGCTGGGCGTGACGTTGGCGGGCCTCGCGGCGCAGACCGTGGCCGGATTCCGCGTCGTGCTCTCCGATCAATCGGACGCGCCGGTCGCCGACGACCCGCTGGTGGCGGCGCAGCTGCGGATCCTCTGTCACCGCGACAGGCCGGTGACCGTCCACCGTCACCTGCCCCCACGCGGCATGGCGGAACAACGCGCCTTCCTGCTCGACCGGGCCGAGCGGCGGCTGGTGCTCTACATCGACGACGACGTCTGGCTGGAGCCGGAGGCGATCGAGGTCCTGCTGTCCGCGATGAGCGACCTGCGCTGCGGCTTCATCGGCTACGCCCTGCACGGCCTGTCCTACCGCGACGACGTACGCCCCGCCGAGCTGGCGCCGTACGAGGAGTGGACGGACGGCGTGCGGCCCGAGCGGGTGCGCCGGGAGTCACCGGCCTGGCGGCGCCACACCCTGCACAACGCCTCGAACCCGCTGCACCTCGCGCGCGAACACCTGGGCACTCCGGGCCCCGGGGAGTGGCGGGCGTACAAGGTGGCCTGGATCGGCGGCTGCGTGCTGTACGACCGGGAACGGCTGCTGGAGTGCGGCGGCTTCGACTTCTGGCGGTCGGTGCCGCCCCGGCACGCGGGTGAGGACGTCGCGGCGCAGCTGCGCGTCATGGAGAGGTACGGCGGCGCGGGCCTGCTGCCGAGCCGGGCCTACCACCTGGAGCTGCCCACGACGGTCACCGACCGCAGCGCCGAGTGCTACGACTATGTGTTCGAGCCGGCATGGGCGCCCTGATCGAGGACGTTCACCGCATCGCGGTGCTGCGGGCCAACGCCCTGGGCGACCTGGTCCTCGCCATGCCCGCCCTGGAGGCGCTCCGCCGGGCCTATCCGCAGGCCCGGCTCACCCTCCTCGGCACTTCCTGGCACGCCGGGTTCCTGGACGGCAGGCCGGGCCCGGTCGACGACGTCGTCGCCCTGCCGCCGATCTCCGGGGTCTCGTCGGCGGAGAGCGGGCACGAGGCGCCGGAAAGCCTGTTCGCGGAGCTGCGCGAGCACCGGTTCGACCTCGCCGTGCAGATCCACGGCGGCGGGCGCTACTCCAACCCCTTCGTGAAGGCGATCGGCGCCCGGGTGACCGCGGGCCTGCGCGCGCCGGACGCCGAACGGCTCGACCTGTGCGTGCCGTACGTCTACTACCAGCACGAGACGCTGCGCTATCTGGAGGTCGCCGCGCTGGTCGGCGGGACGGCCGAGGTGTACGAGCCCAGGATCGCCGTGACCGGCGCCGACCGCGCCGAACTCGCCCGCGTGTACGGCGAGCCGCCCCGCGGCCTGGTCGCGCTGCATCCGGGGGCGAGCGACCCCCGCCGGCGCTGGCCGGCGCGCGCCTTCGCGGAGGCGGCCGACCGGCTCGGCCGCCCGGTCGTGATCACCGGCATCGAGAAGGAGCGGGAGGTGGTCGAGGAGGTCGCGGCGGCGATGCGGCGGCCCGCCCTCACGGCGGTCGGCACGCTGAGCGTCGGCGGCCTCGCCGCGCTGTACGAGCGGTGCGACCTGGTCATCTCCAACGACACCGGCCCCCGCCACCTCGCCGCGGCGGTCGGAACGGCCACCGTCGGCATCTACTGGTCCGGCAACCTGATCAACGCGGGGCCTCTCACCCGCACCCTGCACCGCCCGCTGATCTCCTGGACCGCGCGGTGCCCGGTCTGCGGCGTCAGCGGGCACGATCCCCGGGCGGGGCGGTGCCCGCACGACGAGTCGTGGGTGGCCGAGGTCCCGGTCGACGACGTGGTCGAACAGGCCGCGGACCTGCTCCGGAGCTGATCGCCGGAGGAGACCAGCGGACGACAAGGAGTCTCCAAGTCGGTGCCCCTAGGGTCGGCGGACATGAGCAAGAACCTCGTCATCGGCGGCCTGCTGGCCGCCGCCTTCGCCCTGGGCCTGCCGGCCGCCTCCGCCCACGCCGCCACGAGCCACACCGGCACGGCTCAGGCCGCCGCGAACCGGGCCGCGGCCGCGCCGCCGATCCACTGGGGTCCGGTGCAGTCCCGGTCCGGCCACCACGGCTACGCCAAGGCCGACGTGTGGACCACCCGTTTCACGGCGGAGACGTTCGTCGTCTCGGGCACGCTGTACGACCGTGACGCGCACAGCGGGCACTGCGCCTACGTCCGGGCCCGCTTCCACTACGTCGGCGGCGGCACCGGATGGGCCCCGCCGAAGACGACCTGCGCGTCCCGCGCTTCCTTCCGGCTGTCGTCCGACGGCCGGATCAAGCGCGTGGACGTCAAGGTCTGCGTGCTCGACCGGCCGCGCCGTACGACCCTGAAGTGCTACGCCGACGCCATCACCCCGGCCATCATCGCGAACTGGCCGCAGTGACCGTACTCCCCTCGCGGTAGCGGCGTACGGCGCTGATCCCACGGCGGTAGGCCCGACAGCCTCCGGGCGTGCGACGACGCGGACGGGCCCCGGCGGCCACCATCGAGACACCGCCAGGGGACGGACGGCGCCCCGGCCCGCGTACTCCCCCAGCGGTAGCCGACGTGTCTCTCGACGAGGGACGCGCCGCAGGCCCACGTGGGACACGATCCCCGTGATCCCCGCAACCGCTGACCGAAGGGAGCAAAGAGCGTGCGCAAGGTCTACGCCGCCATAGCGGGACTGCTGCTCACCGCCGCCGCCGTGCAGATGTACTTCGCGGCCGTCGGCGCGTTCGACAAGCCGCGGGACGACTCCTCGTTCGTCCTGCACAGCATGAACGGCATGATGGTCATCCCCGTGCTGTCACTGGTGGCGGCCGCCGCCGCGGCGGCCGCCAAGGCGCCGGGCCGCCAGATCGGACTGACCGTCCTGCCCCTCGGCCTGGTCGTCGTGCAGGTGCTGATCGTCGAGGTCGGCGGGCTGTTCGACGACAGCACCGGCAACACCACACCCCTTTCCCTGGCGATCCTCGGCCTGCACGCCGTCAACGGCATGGCGGTCATCGGCGCCTGCGAGCTCGTGTTCCGCCGGGCCCGGCAGTTCGCCTGGCCCAAGCCCGGGCCACGGCCGCAGGACGCCTCGGAGGGCCGCCCGGTTCCCGCCTCATGACGACCGACCGGCTCATGGCGCTCGACCTGCTCGTCTCGGTCCTGACCGCGGCGGCGTGGGTGAGCGCGGGCGTGGCCGCCGCGGCCCGCCGTACGAGGACGACCGCGGCCCTGTTCGCCGTGGCCCTGGTCGCGTCCCTGGCCCGGGTCTGGTCCGTCCTCGCGCTGGCCGGCGCCGGCTGGTGGTTCGTGCAGGAGAAGGTCACCGTCGCCCTTCCTCTCCTCTTCGCGGCGGCGGCCGTCGCCACCGCGGTCGCCGGGCCGCGCGTCCTGCGCGCCGCCCGGCGGCCGGACGCGGTCCCCCACTCCGTACGGACGCCGGCGGTGGTGGTCACGCTGCTCGGCGCCGGGTACGCGGCGGCGGCCGGGCTCGTGCAGACCTTGCTGATCGGATATCCGGCGGACCCCGGCACCGCTGTCCTCCTCCTGGCCGTCGTCGCGGGGGCCGTCCTGGTGACCTGGCGGGCGTCCGGCGGGATCGTCCCCGGCCTGCGGACGGCGACGGCGGCGACCGCCGTGGCCGCCGTGCTCGGGGTGGCGCTCACGTTCGTCCCGGCCACGGAGGGGACCGCCGCGGCGCGAACCCCCGGGGAGGGGGCGGCTTCGGCGGGAGCCGGTGCGGCGGGGGCCGCCGGCTCCGCCGCCGGGGCGGACTCCGCTCACGGGGGCCACCCGGCTTCCGCGGACCACTCCGCGGCGCACGCCGGCTCCGGCGGCCACGCCGCCGCGGAGGCGCCGGCCTCCGTCGTGGGCGGGCCGGTCCGCCCGGTGACGGCCCTGCGCGGCCCGGCCGTGCCGCCGCCGGGCGGCGCCGTCCGCCGGTTCACGCTGACGGCGCGTACGGCGACCGTCACGCTGTCGTCGGGCCGGAAGGTGGCCGCGTGGACCTTCGACGGCCGGGTCCCCGGGCCGCCGATCACCGCCGTCCAGGGCGACCTCGTCGAGGTGCGGCTGCGCAACGCGGACATCGCGTCGGGGGTGACGCTGCACTGGCACGGCTACGACGTTCCTTCGGGCGAGGACGGCGTGCCCGGCCTCACCCAGGAGGCCGTGCCACCCGGCGGGGAGTTCGTCTACCGCTTCGTCGCGGCCCAGGCGGGGACGTACTGGTACCACACGCACGAGGTGTCCGACCTCGGCGTGCGGATGGGGCTCTACGGCACGCTCGTCGTCACGCCGAAGGGGGCCGCCGCCACCGGGACGGACCTCACGCTGCCCGTCCACACCTTCTCCGGCACGACGGTGACCGGCGACCACGACCAGCCCCTGGTCCGGCAGGTCGCGCCCGGCACGCCCGTGAGGCTGCGCCTGATCAACACCGACAACACCCCGCACCGCTTCACCCTGGCGGGCACGCCCTACCGGTTGGTGGCCGTGGACGGGACGGATCTCACCGGTCCGGGCACGCTGGGCCGGGCCGGCCTCCGGCTCGCCGCGGGCGGCCGCTACGACCTCGCGTTCACGATGCCGGCGGGCCCCGTCGTCCTGCGGACCGACGACCGGTCCGACGCCGTACGGCTCGCTCCCGGACCGTCCGGCAGCGGCACGGACGCGGGCACGGGCACGGACGCGGGCACGGGCACGGGCACGGGGGCGGGCACGGGCGCGGGCACGGGCACGGGCGCGGGGGCGGGCACGGACGGCGGAACCGCCGCCGGAGGCCGCACGGAGGACTGGCCGGAGCTCGACCTCACCCGGTACGGCACGCCCGCCCCCACGCCGTACACGCCGCGGAGCCGCTTCGACCGTGACTTCACGCTCGTCCTCGACCGGGGGCTCGCGCTCGCCGGGGGGAAGCCGGCCTACGCGCACACGGTGAACGGCCTCGCCTTCCCCGACATCCCCACGGAGGTGGTCAGAGAGGGCGACCTGGTCCGGCTCACCGTGGTCAACCGTGGCCGGGACACCCACCCCTGGCACCTCCACGGCCATCGGGTGCTCGTGCTCTCACGTGACGGCCGCTCCCCCACCGGCAGCCCGCTGTGGCTCGACACCTTCGACGTGCGGCCGGGCGAGGTGTGGGAGGTGGCCTTCCGCGCCGTCAATCCCGGGCTGTGGATGAACCACTGCCACAACCTCAGCCACGCCGACCTGGGGATGATGCTGCATCTCGCGTACGAGGGGGTGACCACCCCCTTCCACGGCGCGCACGGCGGATGACGCCTGCGGTCGGAGCGCGTGCGCGAGGCCGAGGACTGTGAATCATCCCCTTTTCCCTGGTGTGTCGGGTAAAAAATCCGGGCGTGAATTCGACCGAGGTGTAAACGCAGGGTAATCAGATCAGAACTTCGGGTGAGCACCACTGGCCCGGGTCCCCCCGGCCGGGCGTGGGCGATGCCGACCGAAGGGAGAGATCGTGAAAGTCGCCGGAAGCATCGTTCCCGCGCTGGCGGCGTGGGCCGCCACGGGGTGGATCGTCGCAGGTCACCCCACACCGGCGGTCGCGGGCCCGGCCGGTTCCGCCGTGGGGGGCCGGGTAGGTACGGCCGTCGTGGCGGACCGGGTAGGTACGGCCGCCGCGCCCCGGGCCGGCGCGGGTGCCGGGGGCCGCCACACGCCGGGCATCGCGGCCCGCGCGGCGTCGGATGTTCCCGGGCATCCCGCCCCGGGCCTCCCGGCGGTCCGGCCACCCGGCCCCGGCGAACCCTCCACGTCGGGACCGTTCGGGCAGATCGTGCCCGAAGGCAGGCGGGGGCCCGGTGTCGTGTGCACCTACCGGCTCCGGGGCGTGCACCGGGGAGGCTTCCTCAACGTCCGCGAGGGCGCCGGCATCCACCACACGCCCGTCGCCAAACTGCGGCCGGCCGACGGAGGCTTCTCGGGAGCCTGCACCGCCACCGGAGGCTGGATCGCGGTGAAGACCGCCGGCGGGGCGTCGGGCTTCGCCGCCGCCCGTTACCTTCACAGGCTCGACCTCGGCGGGCGGCCCTCGCTTTCGTGCATCTACCGCCTCCGGCATGTGCGCAGGGGCAGCTTCCTCAACGTCCGCGAGGGCGCCGGCGTCCGGCACGCCCCGGTGGGCAGGCTCCGACCGGCCGACGGGAACATCGCCGGAGCCTGCGACGCCACCCACGGCTGGCTGGCCGTCGACACCGCCGCCGGCATTCCCGGATGGGCCTCCGCCCGCTACCTGCGGAGGCTGTGACCCGGACCGGCGGGCTCCGTCCCGCCGCATCCCCCCGGCCGCCGTCCTCGTCCCCGGTGTCCCCCTGGCCGGGGACGGGGGCCGCCGGCCCGCCGCGCCTAGCCGAGGTCGGGGTGCGGGGTGTAGCAGTCCAGCCGCATGAAGTCCTCGCTGGTCATCAGCGTGTCCATGTCGCCGATGTGCCAGCCCGCCTCCAGCAGCAGGGGCAGCAGCGGATGCGTGCCGGGCACCGCCAGAAGCACCCGCCCGGCCCGGGGATGCGCGTTCGCCGCCTCCAGCACGATGTCGGCGCAGTCCTGGGGGGTCGCACCCCCGGCGGGCCCGATGACGACCCTGTCTCCGGCCACCCTGGCGAACGCGTAGCCCGACCCGCTGACGTGCAGGGTCACGCCGGGCAGCCCGGCGTACCACGTCAGCGTCGCGGTCCGGTCCCCGCCGGAGACGTGGGCGTCCATGGCCGCCGCCGCGCGGACCTCCGCCTCCCCCGGCCCGCTCTCCCCCGGCACCGCCGGCCCGCTCTCCCGCGACGCGGGCCGGCCACCGAGCGGCCCCCGCTTGAGGTACAGCAACGGGCAGCGCGGGCGCATCCCGTTCCTGACGTACAGGGCGAGAGCCCTCTTGTCGTTCGACGCGAAGGTGACTTTGGGCGTGTCGCGCGGCAGCAGGCGGGCCAGGATCGCGCGGCCCAGCCCCGACGACTGGTGGTCCGGGAGGACGAACAGGTCGCCGAGGTGCGTGACCGTCCCCCGGCGCAACGTGCCGCCGAAGCCCGCGATCGTGCCGTCCACCTCGCCGACGAGCACCGCGCCGAACTCGCGTTCGGCGTCCACGAAGTCCGGCCGCTCCGGCCACATGCCCAGGAGGCCGTAGTGGCCGGCGACGGCGCGAAGGCCGGGCATGTCGGCCTCGGCCGCGGCACGGACGATCGGTTCCGCCATCGGTGCTCCCCCTGGGCGTTCTCTCCTCGTTCCGTTCACCTTAGGGCGCGTTCATCCTCCCGTTTCTCCCCGGGGCATCGGATGGGGACGTAATCGAGCGGAGCAGGCGGAGGACATGTGAGGATCGGCGTCCCGGCACCGGACCCGTACGGCCGGCGCGACCGGATCGTGCTGGTCGTCCCGGCCCTGGCCGCGCTGGTGGGCGGCCTGTGGGGCATCCGGCGCGGCTCGATGTGGCAGGACGAGGCCACGACGTACGCCGTGGCGGGACGGGACCTGACGGACCTGTGGCGCACGCTGGGAAACGTCGACGCGGTCCACGGCTGCTACTACCTCCTGGTGCACCCTCTCGTCCGGCTCGTGGGCGATGCCGTCCCGGCGGAGGTGGTCATCCGGCTTCCGTCCGTCGTCGCCACGGCCGTCGCGGCGGCCGGTGTCGCGGCCGTCGGCCGGCGGCTGGCCTCGGCCACGGCCGGTCTCTATGCCGGCCTCGCGTACGCCGCCTCCCCTGTCGTCGTCTTCCACGCCCAGGATGGCAGGCCGTACGCGCTGGTCGCGGCGGCGGTGGTGGAGGCGACGCGCCTGCTCGCCACAGCGCTGGGCCGTCCACCGGGCGACCCGTCGGGGCGGAGGACCTGGGCGCGGTACGGCCTGGCGGTCGCCGTCGCCTGCCTGCTCAACCTGTTCGCCGTGCTGGCCCTGGCGGCGCACGCGGTCACGGTGCTCGCCGCCGCGCCCGCACGGAAAGGGCTCGGTGCGGGGAGAGGCGTCGCGCGGCGCTGGGCCGGCGCCGTCGCGGCCGCCCTGACCGCCGTCCTGCCGGTGGCGTGGGCGGCGTTCGGCCAGCGCGGCCAGGTGGCCTGGCTGGAGCGGCCCGGCCTGCCGGAGGTGAAGGCCCTCGTCGCGCGTTTCGCCGGGACCGGCGTTCTCCTCGCGGCGACCGTGGTGCTCGTCGCGCTCGGTCTGGCGAGCAGTCGTGGGGGCGGCCCGGCCGGAAACGGTGGCACGCGCCGGGCGGCCGACGCCGCCGGGCCGGCACCCGGCGACCCGATCCGGCGCGGCTCGCCCGGGATCGCCATGGTCGCCGTGCCGCTCGCGGTCCTGCCGCCCGCCCTGCTGCTCGCGGTGTCGCAGATCCAGCCGCTCTATCAGGACCGCTACGTCCTTTTCTCGGTGGTGGGGCTCGCGCTGGCGCTGGGCGCCGGGCTCGCCCGGGCCGTACGGCTCCTGCCCGGGGCGGCGCCGGGGTGGCTGCGGGCAGCGGCCGCGCTGGCGCTGCCCGCTCTGCTGCTGGCGGCGTCCCTCCCGGCCCAGGCCGCCGTCAGACGGATCGACAGCCGCCGCGACGACCCGGCCGCCGTGGCGCGGATCATCGGGTCGGAACGACGGCCCGGAGACGCCGTGCTCTTCCTGCCCTCGATCCGCCGCCTGGTCGCCGAGGCGTACCCGGACTCGTTCCGGGGCGTCCACGACGCGGCGCTGAGGGCCGGCGGCGCGGAATCGGGCACCCTCGCCGGGCGTGAGCTGCCCGCGGGCCGGATCGCCGCGTCGCTGGACACGGCGCCGCGGGTGTGGGTGGTGAGCCGCCCCCATCCCGCACCCGGCGACCTCTCGTCTCCGCGTGACTCCGCGAAGCGGCTGCTGCTGCGCGAGAGCTACCGCCGGGAGCGAAGCGTCCGCGTGCTCGGCTACGTCGTACGGCTGTACACGCGGGTCAGCCCTTGACGGCCCCCGCGGTCAGGCCGCTGACGAGCTGGCGCTCGGCCACGGCGTAGAAGCCGAGGGCGGGCAGCATCGCGACCACGATGTAGGCCATGACGCGCGCGATGTCCGTCGCGTACTGCCCCTGGAACTGCTGGACGCCCAGCGGGATGGTGAAGAGGCTGTCGTCGCTGAACACCACGAGCGGCAGCATGAACTGGTTCCAGCTGTTGACCACCGCCAGCACGGAGACCGTGGCGATCGCGGGCCGGGCCATCGGCAGCAGGATCCGCCAGAAGAAGCCGAACGACGAGCACCCGTCGAGGATCGCCGCCTCCTCGATCTCCCCCGGGATGGCCCGGAAGAAGCCGCGCAGGATGATGATCGTCATCGGCATGCCGAAGGCCGCCTGCGGGAGGATCACGCCGAGCGGGTTGTCGAGCAGCCCGAACATCCGCAGCAGCACGAACAGCGGCAGGATCGCCACCGCGAACGGGAACATGAGCCCCGCGGCGAACATCGTGAACAGCGCTTCGCGCCCCCGGAAGGCGAACCGCGCGAACACGAAGGCCGCCATCGCGGACACCGCGACGACCACGAGCGTGGTCAGCACCGCGATGTACGTGCTGTTCCAGAGCATGCGCCAGAACGACGCGGAAGCGAGCACGCTCGTGTAGTTCTCCGGCACCCAGGGGTCGGGCAGGCCCAGCGGGTTGCTCGACAGCTGCCGGGTGGTCTTGAAGCCGCCGAGCACGCCGTACAGCAGCGGGATGCCGACGAACAGCGCCGTGATCACGACGATCGCGTGCAGGGACAGGCTGCGCAGCGGACCGCCCGACGTCGGAGACTGCTTGTGACGTTTCGCGCTCATCGCTGGTCCCTCAGCACGGTGCTCGCTCCTTCGAGGTCGCGGCGCATGACGTATCTCTGGTAGAAGAGCGCGAACACGAGGCTGATGAAGAACATCACCACGCTGATCGCACTCGCGTAGCCGACCTGGAAGCGTTTGAAGCCGAACTGGAACATCGTGACGGCCATCGTCTCGGAGGAGTGCGACGGGCCTCCGCCGGTGATGATCCAGACCAGGTCGAACAGCTGGATCGCACCGATGACCGACAGGAACACGCTGATGCGGATCGTCGGGCCGAGCAGCGGCAGCGTGACGTAGCGGAAGGTCTTCCAGCCCGTCGCGCCGTCGATCTGGGCGGCCTCGGTGAGCTCCCGCGGGATGCCCTGGCGCCCGGCGATGTACAGGATCATGTGGAAGCCGAAGTACTTCCAGGTCATGACGATGAACACCGACATCATGACCGTCGACGGGTCGGCGAACCAGTCGAGCTGGTCGACACCGAACCAGCCGAGGATGTAGTTGGCCAGGCCGTCGGTGGGCGACAGGATCATCATGAACAGGACCGCGGTGATCGCCTCGGACAGGACGTACGGGGCGAAGAACAGCAGGCGGAAGAACGCCCGGCCGCGGATCTTCTGGTTCAGCAGCATGGCGATGCCCAGCGAGAGGGGCAGCTGGATCGCCACCGACAGGATGATCAGCAGCAGGCCGCGCCACAGGTCACCCAGGAAGACCTCGTCCGCCAGCACGCGGGTGAAGTTGGCCAGGCCGATGAAGTCCGTCGGCAGCCCGCGCATGCCGTTCCACTTGAACACGCTCGCGTAGAAGGCGAGCAGGATCGGCGCCACGACGAGCCCGAAGAAGAGCACGAGGGCGGGGAGCAGGAACAGGAGGATCGTGGTGAACCCCCGGAGCCTGAGGCTCCGGGGTCTCGTCGTCTTCACGCGACAGTTACTCCGACTTCGCGGTTTCCGTGATGGCCTGCGCCACCTGCTCGGGCGTCTTGGTCCCGGCGATCAGCTGGGCCACGGAGTCGTTGACCTCCTGGCCGACGGCCGGCGGGTACGCCTGGTCGAGGTAGAGCTGGAACCCGGTGGCCCCGGCGAGGTTCTTCGCCACCACGCTCAGGTTCGGGTCCGTGACCGCGTCCTCCTCGCCCTTCAGCACCGGGAGCACGCCGCCGGTCCCGACGGCCTTGCGGTGCTCGGTGCTCTCGGTGAGGAACTTCAGGAACTCGATCGCCTCCGGCGGAGCCTCCGAGCCGATCGCGAAGCCGCCGCCGCCGCCGAACGCGTCGGTGACCGCGCCCTTGCCGCCGTCAACGGCCGGGAAGGGGAAGAAGCCGAGGTCGTCGCCCAGGCCCTTGCCGGCGTCGTTCTGGACCGCGGGCGCCCACTGGCCCATCAGCTCCATCGCGGCCTTGCCGTCACCCATGGTCGCGGCCTGACCACCCGGGTCGCCGTACGTCGCGCCGAGATAGCCCTTCTGGAACGGCTGGAGATCGGCCAGTTCCTTCAGCTTCTGCCCCGCCTGGACGAAGGCCGGACCGGTGAAGTCCTTGCTCTCGCCCGCCTGCTTGAGGGCGTCGAGGCCACCGATGCGCATGGAGAGGTACGCCCAGTAGTAGTGGCCGGGCCACTTGTCCTTGCCGGCGAGGGCGATCGGGGTGACTCCCGCCGCCTTCAGCTTCTTGACGTCGTCGATGAACTCCGACCACGTCGCCGGGGGCTGGGCGATCCCGGCCTTCTTGAACAGCGCCTTGTTGTACCAGAAGCCCACCATGCCGATGTCGTCGGGGATGGCGTACGTCTTGCCCTCGACCTGGTAGGCCGACAGCGCGGCGTCGGTGAAGGTGCCGATCCAGTCACCGGTGTCGGCGCTCAGGTCCTTGACCAGGCCCGCGTCGACCTGCTGGCCGAGCACGCCGCCACCCCAGGTCTGGAAGATGTCCGGGGTCTTGCCGGACTGCGTGAGCGTCGTCAGCTTCGCCTTGAACGCCTCGTTCTCGTACGGAACGCTCTTGATGGTGATGTTCGGGTGCTTGGCCTGGAAGTCCTTGATCGCCTGAGCGCCGTAGCTCTTCAGGGGGTCCGTGGTCCAGATGTTCCAGAACTCGACGGTCACCTTGCCGCCGGCTGAGCTCTTGCTCTCGCCGGCGTCGTTCCCGGTACTACCACATCCCCCGAGGACCAGTGCCGACGCCGCCAGGAGCGCCACACCTCGCCGACTCAACTTCACGGTGGTTTCCCTTCTGGATTCCGACCGAAACTTTCGGCTTTCGTCCGATAGTTTCGCGATGTGGCGTACGTTACAGTGGGGTAAGGCTCAGATCAACGGCTGTTGTCCACCTGTTACGCATGGTCGACGGCGAAGGACGAAGCGATCGGCCTGTGGCACCTAAAAGGGATGAATAGGTAGCAATCAGGCGACATTAACGGACAGCCGAAACCGTGGCGGGTCCCAACGGGGAATGGGCGACGCGCGCGGGCGGGTACGAAAACGCCGCCCGCCGCGAAACGTAAACTCGTGCACAGCAGAAACAAGCCGTGCACGCGGAGGAACCCGGACGCCGCCGGGCGAAGTTGCGACGGAAAACGTCAGCGGACGGTCGCGGTGAGACGCTTTCCGTAGGCGTGCTTGACGAGCTCGATCAGGACTTCCTTGCCCGATTCCCGCTTGCGCGCGTCACACAGCATGATCGGCACGTCCCGGCCGAGGTTGAGGGCGAGCTTGACCTCGTCCAGGTCGAAGATCGGAGCACCCTCGAAGCAGTTCACCGCGACGACGAAGGGCGTGCCGCGACGCTCGAAGTAGTCGACGGAGGGGAAGCAGTCGGCGAGCCTGCGGGTGTCCGCCAGCACGACCGCGCCGAGCGCTCCCCGGGCGAGTTCGTCCCAGACGAACCAGAACCGCTCCTGGCCGGGGGTGCCGAAGAGATAGAGGACGAAGTCCTGCCCGATGCTGATCCGGCCGAAATCCATGGCCACCGTGGTGGTGGACTTCGCCTCGACCCCGGACAGGTCGTCCACGCCGACGCTGCGGTCGGTCAGCGTCTCCTCCGTGCGCAGCGGCCGGATCTCCGACACCGCGCCGACCATCGTCGTCTTGCCCACCCCGAAACCCCCGGCGATCAGCAGCTTGATCGCCGTGGGCAACTTCGGGGGGGTCTGCGGCGAATCAGAGCGCCCGAAGGCCATCGAGCACCGCCTTGTACATCCGCTCGTCGAGCACGTCCGTCTCCGGTTGGGGCTGTTGCACGGCCACGAAACCCCGGTCGAACAGGTCGCCGAGGAGGACCCGGACGATCCCGGCCGGCAGGTCCAGATGGGCCGCGATCTCCGCGACCGACAGCGGCCTGCGGCACAGCCGCACGATCGCCTGGTGCTCGGGGTCCAGCCCGACCTCCGTCCCCGTGGTGGGCCGGATCGTCACCGCCAGCGAGATGAGGTCGAAGCGGTCCTGCGCCTCCGTACGGCCGCGTGCGATCACGTACGGCCGGATGGTCGGCGCGTCGAGTAAGCGCTCCTCGTCCGGGAACCCTCCGGCGTTCACAGGTGGACCTCGCTCCCCGTCGTGGTGCGGGCCGGCGAGGTGAGGTACTGCCCGACGCGCGCGACGAGCATGGCCATCTCGTAGGCCACCAGGCCGACGTCGGCGTCTCCCGTGCAGAGCACGGCCAGGCAGGCGCCCTTGCCCGCCACGGTCACGAGCAGGTAGGCCGACTTCATCTCCACGATGGTCTGCCGTACGGGCCCGCCCTCGAAGCGCTCGCCGACACCGCGCGCGAGGCTCTGCAGGCCGGAGGCGACGGCGGACAGGTGCTCGGCGTCCTCCACCCGCAGGCCCTGCGAGCCGGCCAGCAGCAGGCCGTCCGTGGACAGCACGATGCCGTGCTCCACCTCGCGGATCCGTGCGACGAGGTCGTCGAGCAGCCACGCGAGGTCCGCGGAGGCCCCGGTCTTCTGCGTCACAGGTTGTCCTCCTCTTCGCCGAGCAGCTTCGCGGCTTCGGATCTGCCGCGCCTCGTCCCCGACTGGAACGAGCCCATGATCTTACGGATGTCCTCGGGCGAGCGGTCCTCGTCGTCGTCCGCCGCGCTCTCGCGCCTCGGCTCCTCGGCGAGCGCGGGAGCGAGGTTCGCCTGCGGCACCCGGAACGGCAACCCCGACGGGGTGAACCCCGCCGTGGGCGCGAGCCTGTCCGGCTCGGCACCGCCGGAGGGTGGGACGCTCGGCACGGGCCTGGGCGGCTCGGGAGCCCTCGGCACGGGAACCACCTCCTGCACTGGTTCGGGAACCGCGTCGGGCACGCCCACCAGCGCGATCTTCCGGGCCGCGGGCTCCCGGCGTCCGAGACCGGGACCGGTCTCCTCCTCAGGCGCGACGTTCTCGCCCTCGATGACGAGGTCGCGCGGCAGCAGCACGACCGCGGTGGTGCCGCCGTACGGCGACGCCTTGAGGGACACCTTGATGCCGTGCCGCTCGGCCAGGCGGCTGACGACGTACAGCCCGAGCCTGGCGGTGCTCGACAGGTTGAACTCGGGCGGGTCGGCGATCCGCTGGTTGGTCGCCTCCAGGTCCTCGGCGCTCATCCCGAGGCCGCGGTCCTCGATCTCGATCGCGTAGCCGCTGGCCACCGCCTGGCCGCCCACCTGCACCATCGTGTACGGCGGGGAGAACGACACCGCGTTCTCGATCAGCTCGGCGAGCAGGTGGATGACGTCGCCCACCGCGCGGCCGATGAGCGCGGTCTCCCCCATCGGCATCACGGTGACGCGGGTGTAGTCCTCGACCTCCGCCAGCGCGCCGCGCACGACGTCGACCATCGGCACCGAGCGCCGCCACGCGCGGGCGGGGGACGCCCCGGACAAAACGATGAGGTTCTCCGCGTTGCGCCGCATGCGGGTGGCGAGGTGGTCGATGCGGAACAGGTCCTTCAGCTCGGCCGGGTCCGACTCGCGCCGCTCCATCACGTCGAGCAGCGTGAGCTGACGGTGCACGAGCGACTGCGTACGCCGGGCGAGGCTGAGCAGGATGTCGCGGATGCTCTGCCGGAGCTGGGCCTCCTCGACGGCGGTGCGGATCGCGGTCTCCTGCACGGTGTTGAACGCCGCGCCCACCTGGCCGATGACGTCGGGCCCGAAGTCGAGCGGCGGCGCCTCGGCCTTGACGTCGACCTTCTCGCCCTGGGCGAGGCGGGAGACCACGCCGGGCAGGCGCTCGTTGGCCAGTTCGAGCGCGGCCTCGCGCAGCTTCTCCAGCTGGCGCACCAGCGCCCGGGCCGTGGTGACCGACAGGACGATCGACGCGATGACCGCCACGAGGCCGAGCACACCCGCCAGCACCAGCCGGATGATGACGCCGGCGGCGACGGGGGTCGCCCGATCGACCATCGTCTCGCCCGCGCCGCCGACCACGTCGTGCAGCTGGGTCAGGACGGCGGACGTCGCCGACTGCCACTGCTCTCCGCTCACGGGCGGGCGCAGGCCGGGCCTGCCCTGCTGCGCGACCAGGTCCTCCAGGCTGTGGAGCCGGGCGAGCGCCGCGCTCTTCTGCAGCCGCTGGTGGACGTCGGGAAGCGGCTCCTCCAGGTCGGCCTGCGCGAGGTCCATCACATTGCGCTCGGCACCGACGAGCTGGGTGAACTGGGCGACCTCCGTCTGGCCGAACCTGCCCGTCGCGATGACGCCGGCCAAAAGCGCATCTTCGCGTGAGATGAGTTCTCGGGCCCAGTTGAGGCTGATAAGTGTTCGCGTGTCTTTCGCGAGCTCGTCGTCGTCGAGCGTGGCGAGCGAATAGTAGACCTGGAAGAGGGAGTCGATGGGGTCGTTGTAGGCGTCGATGGCCTTGTTCCGGTCCACCTGGCGCGCGTCCACCGCGTGCCGCGCGGAACCGAGCTGGTCGAGCTGCCGGAACGTGCGGTCGATCCGTCTGCGGAGCTCGTCGGTCGCCGCGAACCGCATGATGTCGGTGTTCGTGAGCCTGCGGAACTCGCCCGCGGCGGCGTCCGTACGGCCGCGCTGCGCGGTGAGGTCGGCGGACGGGACCAGCGCGGGGTTCACCAGGCGGGAGACCGACAGGCGCCGCTCCTTCTGCAGCTCCACCAGCAGGGACTCACTCGGCTGGGCGACGTTGCTGTCGTAGACCGCCACCCACGCGAGGTTGAGACCATCCCGCACGGTCACCCACGCGGCGAAGACCCAAAGGGCCGCAAGCGACACGAGCAAGGCCGTGACTTTGGTCCGCACGCGCGAGTTGCGGAAGCGCATAACACCCACCAAGCGACATATGAAGAGCCGTCATAGCGCGTTTCCCGGCGATTGACCAACAGTTCATCGCTAGGGCGGCGGACATCGCCCAACATTTTATAGCCGCGCCACGCCCCGCCACCTTAGCAATGGACAGAAAATCGCTCAAGGCCGCATTATGTACGCCATTTGGGGCAAATGTACGAATGTATGCCTATATAGCGTGATCAAGCGACCTGATGATCATAGTTGACGATGCCTGTCGACAACAAGTCGACTGGACTGTGCGAGGTGCAGGGCGGCGAGGATCGCCGCCCTGACCACCGCGACCGGCAGGTAGAGGTCCTTGTCGTGCCACAGCGGCGGGTCGTCGGCCTCGCCCGCCCGGAGCAGGTATGCGTATCCTTTGGCGGCCGCCTCCGCGACGAGCCCGTCCTCACGGTGGTCGCGGCTCAGCAGCAGCAGTTGCAGGGCGTAGGCCGTCTCCTCCCGGGTGCCGTCCCAGCGGCCCCAGGATCCGTCGGCCCGCTGGGTCTCCAGCACCCACCGCACGGCCCCCCGCACGGAGGACGCGCAGCCGGCGCCGCCGAACGTGTCGAGCGCCAGCGCGCAGGCGACGGTCGCGTAGTAGGGCGAGGCGTGCCAGCGGTCCTCCCACCAGCCCTCCGGCCGCTGGCGCGCGCGGAGCCAGTTCTCGATCGCGTCCATGTCGGGCCGGTAGCGCTCCGCGGCCTCCGGCCGCACCGCCGCGTACTGCCCCAAGGCGTCGAGGACGTGGGCGTTCACGCTGACCGACGCCCCCTCCTCCCCCTGCCAGGTGCAGAAGTGGGTGTCCGTGCGGAAGGCCCGCAGGCTGTCCGGCTCGTGCGGCATGCCGAGGAGCGCGAGGGCGTACAGGGCGACCGACGTGGTGTCGGCGTCCGGCGGCAGACCGGCGCCGGCGGGCGTGCCGACCGGCTGGATCGCGGCCCGCAGGTCCGCCAGCATCTCCGGCGGCACCTCGAAGGGGATCCCCGCGCGGGCGAGCCAGCTCAGCACCCAGCCGCGTTCGAAGACCGTGATCGGAAGGCCCACGGGGACCGGCCCGCCGTACCGTCGTGCGACCGCCTCCAGGTGCCGCCTGGCCGCGGTGCCCGGATCCGGCAGCGCGCGGTCGCCGAGCCAGGCGGCGGTGGCGGCCGGGGAGGCGCCGACGGTGCCGATCGAGGTCGGCTGGACGCCCGGGGCCCCGTGGGCGGCGGGACCGGCCGTCTCCAGCGCGTGCATGAGCTTCTGCGGCAGTTCCGCGCCGGAGCCGACCCGCGACCTGACCGCGGCGAGCCGGTGGTCGTCCATGCCCGCGGGCAGCCGCAGCCGCGGGCGCCCGGACAGATGGGGCATATCCCGGTCGGCCAGCGTGTCCAGGTGCGCGTTGACCAGCTCGACCAGCGCGGGCACGATCAGCTCGATCGCCGGCATGTCGGGGAACAGCGGCGCGGTGCCCCGCGGCGGCCAGCCGAGCAGCCAGTCCAGCCCTCGGCCGGCCGCCCGCGAGAGCGTCTCCCGATCGGGCTCCCCCCGCGACAGCGCGCACAGGAGCGCCTCGGTCGCGCTCAACGTGGGGACGAGGGCGTACCCGTCCGGCCCGCCCCAGCGGCCGTCGGGCCGCTGGCCGTCCAGCAGGAACCGCACCCGTTCCGCGTGGCCCACCAGCCACGGCGCCAGGCTCACCAGCCGCCCGGTCTCGTACACGGAGGGGGAGACCGTGCCCCACGGCCGGACCATGAGGTCGGCGACCAGTTCGGCGGCCGCGGCCGCCACGTCGACCGCCCTGGGGAAGGTCAGGCCGCCGACGCTCACAGCCCACCCCAGTAGTCGGTGATCCCGTAGAAGCCCATGCTGTACCCGATCTGCCTTTCCAGATAGACCACCTCGTCCGGGCAGACGTCGCGCAGCGGCTCCAGGAGCTCGCCGCACCCGTCCACCAGGACGCCGACGCGTCCGGCGATCTCCTCCCGGCCCGAGCAGAGCATCAGCGCGTTGAGATCGCCCCAGGCGAGGTCCCGCTCGTACGTGGCCAGGTCGTTGAGCAGGCGCAGGACGCGCTGCACCCGGCCGCTCGCGGCCCGCAGCTCGTCGAGCCGGCCGAGCGCGGCCGGGTCTCCGCCCCGGATCCAGTGGGACACGTTGACGAAGGACGAGCCGAAGTTGTCCGCGTTGTCGAGATACTCGTCCAGCGTGGGCGGCGGCGTCCCCTCGCGGGCGGCCGTCTTCCAGTCCCACTCCCGCGCCATCGCCGACAGCATGCGCCGAAGTTCCTCCCGCCAGACGGCCTCCAGCTCGGTGAACGCGGGCGCCGCGGCGAGCCCGTCCCTGAGCTCGGCGAGGAATCCGCCCAGCGGGAAGTCCCGCGGCGGCGGTGCGCCGTCCGCCACCTCCAGGCAGCCGCGGACGAGGCGGTCCACCTCCTCCCGCGACTTCGCCATGTAATCGAGCAGCCAGTCGAGCGCGAAGATCCACAACGCCGTACGGCTCGCGACGCGCAACCGGTCCGCGCTCGCCCACGGCGCGCCGAACGCGTTGGCCTGCGCGACCGCGCTGAACAGCGCCGAGTCGAACGGCCGCGCCGGGAAGAGGGCGGGGTAGGCGTCCCGGCACGCGCGCAGATCCCGCTGGAGCTCGGCGGACACGGCGGCGGCGGCACCGCATTCCCTGGCCGCCCGGAGCGCGTCTCCTGTCGGCTTCGTCATGTGCATGGGTGTCCCGGTCAGGTACGGCGGATGGGGCGCAAGGTGATCTCGACCCGCTGGCGCGGCCGCAGCGAGGCCCCCATCTGGGGCGTCGCCACCTCCGGACTGCAGGAGAGGATCTCGTAGCGGCTGAGGATGCCCGCGATGATCAGCTGGGCCTCCAGCATGAAGACGTGCATGCCGAGACACTGATGAGGGCCCCCGCCGAAAGGGAAGTACGCGTACCTGTGCCGGCCCGTCGACCGGCGCCCGGAGAAGCGGCCGGGGTCGAACTCCTCCGGCCGCTCCCAGAACGCCTCCATGCGGTGGGTGATGAACGGGCTGACGACGATCGTCTCGCCCTTCTTGAGCAGCACTCCGCCGAGGGGCTCCGGCTCGACGACCATCCGGGGGAACAGCCAGCCCACGGGGAACAGCCGCAGGAGTTCCTGCACGACCTGCTTGGTGTACGGCAGGTCCGCCAGATGCGCGGGCCGTACGGGTCCGTGCCCGACCACGAGGCGGATCTCCCGCCGCAGACTCGCGGCCACCTCGGGATGCGCCCCCAGGATGGGCCACAGCCAGGTGAGCGCGCCCGCCGTGGTCTCGGTGGCGGTGGCCAGCATGGCGACCAGGTTGTCGCGCACCCATCGGGCGCTCGGTCCGCCACCGGCCGCGTCCCCGGTCCGGCACAGGACCGAGACGATGTCGTCGCCGTCGCCCGGCCCGTCCTTGTGCCTGTCCACGAGCGGCACCACGACGTCGTCGATCGTCCGCAGGGCGTTCCGGAACGCGCGGTCCCCCGGGAGCGGGACGCGGTAGGGGACGAACGGCAGTAGGTAGCGGAAGATGACGGACGTGCCGACCGTGTCGAACGCCGGGGCGAGCCGCTCGGCGTCCGCCATGCCGATCTTGTCGCCGAAGAAGACCCGCATCACGACCCTGTTGACGATCCGCGCCATCACCGCGGAGACGTCGATGGGGAGGCCGGACTCGGCGGGTGCGGCGAGTTCGTCGATCCCCTCGCCGGCCGCCTCCGCCACACGGTCCGCGAGCGCTTCCACGTTCTTGGCGGTGAACACGGGCTGCAGAACCTTGCGGCTCCGCTCCCACGCGGGGCCGTCGGACATGACGCTCTCTCCGAAGAGCCGGTGCAGCGGCTTCCAGAGGACGCCGTCACGCCGGTAGTTGACGGAGTTGCCGCGCAGGACGTGCTGCAGGTGATCGGGGTGTGTGATCAGGTACGGCCGGAAGGGACCCAGGTTCACCCTGACGACGTCGCCACCGGATTTCCTGCCGATCTCGAGGACGGCGCCGACCGGATCACGGAGGATCGCCGGAAGGACCTGCCGGAGGGGAAGAGTTCTCGCTTGTCGGATCGGGTTCGCGTCAACATCGATCGGCATTCCGGCTTGCTCCCCACCTGACGATCACGCCGTTCGCGAAGTATCACATGATCCACTCCGATTGATCAATGATGCGGCGACTGACAATTTTCGTCCCATGAGGCGAGAGATGCGCCGATGGCGCACTTTGCCCGCATAGTGACGTATGACACGTTTTGCGGGTTTGCCGAGCGGGGAAAAAGAAAGGCCGGGCCTCGCGGCCCGGCCCTTCTCAGGACGTGTCTCAGCCGTGGCTGGTCACCAGCAGCGCGATGCCGACGAGGATGACGACGGGAATCAGCCACACCACGACCTCGCCGAGGAACTCCTTGTACATGGGGACCGATCCTCTCGGTGACGTGCGAAAAGTAGACCGACGTGCAGCATATTCGGTCGTGCGGCCAGGTGGAACCCGGCATCGCCGCAGGCGATGAACCAGGGGACGGCGTGCCCGGAGTGCCCCCCGAGACCGGTCGGGGACGCGACCGCCGCCCGGTCGATTCATCCGTTGAAACGTACATACATCCCCGCTGGTCAGGGCTTTTGCCGCAGCTCGTCCCTGGGCGGGGCGGCGGGCCGCTCTCTACCATCGCGCCGGACAGCACGAGGGAGAGACGCGATGTCGAAGAGAAGTGCGGTGATGGCGGCCCTGCTCCTGGTGCTCGGGCTGCTCGTCGCCCGGCCCGCCGAGGCGGCCACGGTGCGGATCATGCCCCTGGGCGACTCGATCACCGGATCGCCCGGCTGCTGGCGCGCGCTGCTGTGGAACAAGCTGCAGAACGGCGGCTTCACCGACGTCGACATGGTGGGCACGCTGCCCGCGCAGGGTTGCGGGGTGCCGTACGACGGCGACAACGAAGGCCACGGCGGCTTCCTCGTCACGAACGTCGCCGACCAGAACCAGCTGCCGGCCTGGCTCTCGGCGACCCGTCCCGACATCGTGCTGATGCACTTCGGCACCAACGACGTGTGGAGCAACAGGCCCACCGCCACGATCCTCGCGGCGTACGGCAAACTCGTGGACCAGATGCGGGCGAGCAACCCGAACATGAGGATCCTCGTCGCGCAGATCATCCCGATGAACCCGAGCACCTGCCCCGAGTGCGCCCAGCGGGCCGTCGCGCTGAACAGCGCGATTCCGGGCTGGGCCGCCTCGAAGACCACGGCGGCCTCGCCGATCGTGGTCGTCGACCAGTGGACCGGCTTCAGCACGAGCGCGGACACCTACGACGGCGTCCACCCCAACGCGAGCGGCGACCAGAAGATGGCGGACAAGTGGTATCCCGCTCTGTCGGCGCTGCTCGGCGGCGCGCAGCCGTCCCCGAGCCCCGGGTCCCCCAGCCCCAGCCCCAGCGTGAGCCCGTCGGCGTCGCCCTCCGCGCGTCCCAGCCCCTCCGGCTGCGCCGCGACCTACAAGATCACCAACCAGTGGGGCGGCGGCTTCCAGGGTGAGGTCACGGTCAAGAACACGGGCGCCGCCGCGATCAGCGGCTGGACCGTGACCTGGACCTACGCCAACGGGCAGCAGGTCACCCAGGCGTGGGGCGGCAAGGCCACGCAGAGCGGGGCGAGCGTGACGGTCAAGAACGAGAGCTGGAACGGCTCCCTCGGTGCCGGCGCGAGCACGACCTTCGGCTTCATCGCCTCCTGGAACGCCGCCAACGCCGCCCCTGCGCCCGGCTGCATCGCCGCCTAGTCTCGCCCTGCCGCATCGCCTCTTGGAACGCTGCCAACGCCGCCCCTGCGCCCGGCTGCACGGCCGCCTAGTCTCGCGCTGCTGCATCGCCGCGTCGCCGAGCCCGCCGGGCCGCTCTCGGCGTGGCGGGCCGCCGAGCCGGCCGGGCCCGCCGCCTCCGCGACCAGCGGCGGCGTCGCGGACACGGGCGTGACCTGTGACCGGAAGCGGGAGGGGGCCACGGGCCGTGCGCTGGGTGGCGGGCGGCACCGGCGCCGGGGTCCACATCGAGCGGACCCCGGCACCGCCATCTTCGGCACGGGTTCGTGCACCCCACCTGGCGAAGCGGCGCGGCGGCTTCCGTGTCAGCGGTAACCGGTCACGTCGGCGGGGAGGCCGGGGTCCTGCACCTCCACCATGTATCGCCAGCAGTCCGGCCGGCTGCCGTCCACGTCGGTGAAGCCGTACACCTGAGCCAGTTGCCCGCTGGACAGCGACTGCCCGTTCCAGCGGCTCGCCTCCGGGTCGGCGGCCAGGGCCGCCACCGCGCGTCCGACGAAGGCCGGGGTCTCGGAGATGGCGAAGTGCGGCTGCGTGGCCAGCGCGTCACGCCAGTTGGCCTCCGTCACGCCGAAGTGCTCCAGCATGAGCTCCGAACGCAGCCAGCCCGGCGTGAGCGAGACCGCGGTCGCGCCGTGCGGCGCCAGCTCCTTGGCCTGGCCGAACGCCATGCGGTTCACGGACGTCTTCGCGAGATCGTAGAAGAACGAGACGCGGTAGTTGGCGGCGTTGTACTCCGCCGTGCCGTCGGTGACCTCGACCACCAGGCCGCCCGGCTTGCGGATCAGCAGCGGCAGGGCGTAGTGGCTGGTGATGATGTGCGTGTCGATCGCCAGCCGCAGGATGCGCAGGCCGTCGTCGAGCGAATGCTCCCAGAGCCGGTCCTTCCAGCTGAACAGCAGCTCGCCGCCCCAGATGTCGTTGACCAGCACGTCGAGCGCGCCCTGCTCGGCGTCGATCCGCTCGACGAGGGCCCGCACCTGCTCGCGGTCGAGGTGGTCCACCGGCACGGCGATGCCCCGCCCACCGGCGGCGGTGACCAGCTCGGCCGTCTCCTCGATCGTCTCCGGCCGGTTCATCTCCGAACGCCGCTCGCGGGTGCTGCGGCCCGTCACGTAGACCGTCGCCCCCGCGGCGCCCAGCTCGACGGCGATGCCGCGGCCCGCGCCCCGGGTCGCCCCCGCGACCAGTGCGACCTTCCCCACCAGGCTGCTTGTCATGACCGCCATGCTGGCAGACGCCACCGACAGAAACGGCTCCCGCCGGTTGGCCGCGATCTCTGGGGGCAGCGACTGCTTTCAGCTAGTGTGCTGATCGCGATCCCGGAGGAGGACGGCATGAGCGAATATGCGGCGACTTTTCAACTTATCGACGTCGATGGGGACGGGCGAATTTCCGCCGAGGAGCTCGTACGCCTGATGGAGGTGCTCGGCCGGCCGCTCACGCCGGAAGGCGCGCAGAGCGCGATCGACAAGGTCGACGCCGACCGCGACGGCCTGATCGACCTGGAGGAGTTCGGCGCCTGGCTGAGCGGGCACAGCGGACACTGAGTAGGCGCTGAGCGGGCACTGAGCGGGGCGCTGAGCGGACGCTGAAGGGCGACGACGAGTTCTGGGACGCGGTGCCCGCGGGCGTCGCGAGGCTGCTGCGTCCCCGCATGGGCGACGTCGCGGACCGGATGATCGCGGAGATCCAGCGGCGGGTGCCCGAATACGCCCGCCCGGCGGACGAGGTCTACATCAAGGTCCTGCGGCTGTCGGTCAACCAGGCGCTGCGGGGGTTCCTCGAACGCATCGAGAACCCGCGGGCGCCGTGGGATCCCGAGGTCTTCCGGACGATCGGCAGGGGCGAGGCCGCCGAGGGGCGCGACCTGGAGCCCTTCCAGACCGCGATGCGGCTGGGCGCGCGGGTGGCGTGGCGGAGGCTCACCGAGCAGTCCGAGCAGCTGGGCCTCGACCCGCGGACGCTGTACGACCTGGGCGAGGCCATCTTCGTCTACCTCGACCAGCTCGCCGACGCCGCGGCGGAGGGCTTCGCCGAGGCGCGGGCGCACGCCGCCGGCGAGATGGAGCGCCGCCGCCGGAGGCTGCTCGACCTGCTGCTGACCCGGCCCGCGGCCCCGCCGGAGGCCGTCGCCGACCTGGCCAGGGCGGCCGGCTGGCGGCTCCCCCGCACGGTCGCGGGGGTGGCCCTGGAGGAACCCGACGGCGGTCCTCCGCTGCCGGTGCTGCCGCCGGACGTGCTGGCCGGGCTCGACCGCAACTGCCCGTGTCTCGTGGTGCCGGACCCCGGCGGCCCCGGGCGGGTGCAGGCGCTGGAGAGCGCCCTGCGCGGCCGGCGGGCCGCGATAGGCCCCGCCGTGCCGATCGCCGCCGCCGCCGACTCGCTCGGCTGGGCGAGGGAGGCCCTCGACCTCGGCACCCGGGGCGTCCTGCCCCGGCAGGGCCTGCTGCGCTGCGCCGACCACATGGCGACGCTGGTCGTCTTCAAGGACGAGGACCTTGTGGCCGCGCTGGCGGAGGTGCGCCTCGCGCCCCTCGCCCACCTGCGCCAGACTCAGCAGGACCGCCTGGCCGAGACCCTGCTCGCCTGGCTGCGCCACGGCCGGGGCGTCGCCGAGGTCGCCGCGGCGCTCCACATCCACCCGCAGACCGTGCGCTACCGGCTGCGCCAGATCGAGCAGCTGTACGGCGACGCCCTCGCCGACCCCGACGTCCGGTTCGAACTGGAGATCGTCCTGCGCGCCCGGCAGGCCCGGCAGAACCCGCCGGGATAGGGAGTGCCCGCTCTCCCTACGGCATGGTGCCGCCGCTGGTGCGCAGGCCCCGGGCCGCCGGCCGCTCGTGCAGGCCGAATCGCGCGTCCGGCTCCCGCCGGTCGTCGAGGATCTCCGCGACGTAGCCGGCCAGGGCCGGGGCGTGCTTGAAGCCGTGCCCGGACTCGCCGCCGAGCAGCCAGACGCCGTCCTCGATCTCCGCGATGATCCACTCGGCGTCCCCGGTCAGCGCGTACTGGCAGACCTGGCTGAACACCACCGGCGCTCCCACCAGCGAGGGGAACCGCCTGGCCAGGTAGGAGCGCGCCTGCTCCTCGGTGTGCCGCAGCACCCGCCTGCCGCCGGTCTCCGGGTCGTACGGCTCGCCCTCGGCGTCACCGGTGATCTTCATGCCCATGCCGTCCAGGTCGCCGTGCCCGTACGCCGCCAGGTCGTAGTCGCAGAAGGCGGGCAGCGGCGGCGTGGTCCAGTCCCTGGGCACGCCGAAGTGGAAGGTGTCCTGCCGCGTCACCTGGACGTGTCCCGCCTCGTGCGGGAACAGCCACGGCAGCCACGCGCCGCACGCCCAGACCACCCGGTCCGCCGTCAGCACCTCGCCGTCCGCGACGACGCCGGTTTTCCGCGCGTACGGCACGGCCCGGGCGCGGACCTGCCGGACACCGGCGGCGCCGGCCAGGCGCGCGGTCACCTGCGTCGCCCGCCGGGCCCGCAGCAGTCCGGCGTCCGGCTCCCACAGCACGAAGGCGAGGTCGTCGACCCGCAGGCCGGGGAACCGCCGGGCCGCCTCGTCCGGATCGAGCAGCTCGCGGGGGATGTCCAGCCGCTCCAGGACTTCGGCGCTGCGCGTCTCCCAGCCGTCGGGGTCGCGGGCGAACCACATCAGACCGGACTCGACGTACAGGTCCTCGCCGGTCCTGTCCTCCAGTCGCCGCCAGGCGTCGCGGGCCTGCCGGGCCAGCCGGGGATACCAGTCGTCGGAGCCGTGCGCGCAGCGCAGCAGGCGGGTCTCCCCGGCACTTGCCTGGCGCACGTGCCCCGGCGCGTACTGCTCGACGAGCGTCACCCGCCAGCCCTCGTCGGCCAGCCGCAGCGCCAGCGACGCCCCCCAGATCCCCGCCCCCACCACGATCGCCGACTTCATCCACGCTCCCTGATCGCGACCGGAAACCCACCTCGCACGTAGGCTACGTAACTCGCGGGTTCGGGCCGGCGGTGGCCGGGGGCGGCGATAATCGGGTACATGATGGCGGCCGAGTCGGCGCAGACGCTCGAACGTGGCTTACGGCTGTTGCGGCTGCTCGCCGACGCGAACCGGGGCCGGACACCGACCGAGCTCGCCCAGGAGCTGGGCCTGAGCCGGCCGATCGTCTACCGGCTCCTGACGACCCTGCAGGCCGAGGGCTTCGCCCGGCGGGACGCGCAGGGCCGCGTGCATCTCGGTTTCGGGGTGCTCGTGCTGGCCCAGGCCGTGCATCCCCTGCTGCGGGCGGCGGCGCTGCCGGCCCTGCGCGCGCTCGCGGAGCAGGCGGGGGCGACCGCGCACCTGACCGTGGCCGAGGGTGACGAGGGCCTGGCCGTCGCGGTGGTCGAGCCGTCCTGGACCGACCTCCACGTCGCCTACCGCGAGGGCTCGCGTCATCCGCTGACGCGCGGCGCGGCCGGGCTGGCGCTGCTCGCGCTGCGCCGGGGCCGTACGGATCCGGCGGTGCACACGAGCAGGGGGCACCTCCAGGAGGGCGCGCAGGGGATCGCCGCGCCGGTTCCCGGGCCGCCGTGGCTGGAGGCGTCCGTCGGCGTGGTCAGCTTCGCCGACCTCGACGCGGACAAGGTGGGCCCGCTGGTCCTGGAGGCCGCCGAGCGGCTCGCGACCGCCCTTTCCGAGCCTCCGGGCTGACGGTCACCACTTCAGCAGCCGCGGCTCGGTGAAAACCGTGTTGTCGACGACCACGTCGGCCCGCGCCAGCGGATCGGCCTCGGCGATGTAGATGCGCTCGGCGGGCAGATAGCGGTGCAGGTGCAGCGCCTCGGCCTCGGACCCGGCCCAGTCCCGGTCGCGTTCCGCCCCGCGGCGCACCGAGGTCTCCGGCGTCACCTCCATCCAGACGCGCAGGTCCCAGTACGCGTCGATCTCCGGGCGGAACGCGAACACCCCGTCGACGATCGTGATCGCGCCGGGCGCGGCGGTCGTCCGCACCGACGAGTGGTCCACCTGGGTGAGCGGGTCGATGGAGCACAGCGCGACGTCCCCCGAGCCGCCCGGCCCCGCCGGTTCGAGCAGCAGGGCGATCACCGCGTCGTAGTCGTAGGCGTTCCGGTAGTACCCCTCGCCCGACTCCCGGTCGTACAGGTGCCGGTCACGCCACGGCCGCTTGAAGTCGTCGAGGCTCGCCCGCAGCACGGGGCGCCCCGCTCCGGCGAGGTGCCCGGCGAGCTCGTGGCCGAAGCTCGTCTTCCCGGCCGCCGTGAGCCCGTCCACGCCGACGCGCAGGCGGCCCGTCCCGAGCGCCAGCACGCGTTCGGCCACCCGCCGGACCAGCGCCGTACGCGCGGGGGACACGGGCGCCGGCGTCGGCTGCCGCCAGGTCGAGACGGACAGGTGGATCTCCGCTGTGCTCATGACGCACAGCTTGACATTCCCGGCGTCATGGCGAATCGTCGTACATATATAGGACACTGGCGTCCGATTAACGGACAAGCATGGGAGGTGTCATGCCGTACTACCGCATGGTCGGGGAGGTGCCGCGCAAGCGCCACGTGCAGTTCCGCGCTCCCGACGGCGGGCTGTACAAGGAGGAGCTCATGGGAGAGGAGGGCTTCTCCTCCGACTCCTCGCTGCTCTACCACCGCCACGCGCCCACGGCCATCGTCAAGGCCGAGGCCGTGGACGCGGGAGCGCCCGGCCTGACGCCCAACCTGCCGCTCTCCCCGCGCCATTTCCGCACCCGGGACCTGAGGCCGGAGGGCGACCTCGTCTCCGGCCGGATGCTGCTGGCGGGCAACTCCGACGTCCGCATCTCGTACGCCGCGACGGACGCGCCCAGCGAGCTGTACCGCGACTCGATGGGCGACGAGTGCGTCTACATCGCGAGCGGCCGGGCCCGCTTCGAGTCCGCGTACGGCGCGCTGGACGTGGCCGAGGGCGACTACGTCGTGATCCCGACCGGGACGATCCACCGATGGGTGCCCGAGGGCCCGGTGACCGCGCTGGTGGTCGAGGCGGCCGGGCACATCAGGCCGCCGAAGCGCTACCTGTCCCAGTACGGCCAGTTCCTGGAGCACGCGCCGTACTGCGAGCGGGACCTGCGCGCGCCGGCCGAGCCGCTACTCGTGGACGGCGAGGAGGTCCCGGTCCTCGTCAGGACGCGGGGCGGGCTGACCCGGCTGACCTACGCCCACCACCCGTTCGACGTGGTCGGCTGGGACGGCTGTCTCTACCCCTACGCGTTCAACATCGAGGACTTCGAGCCGATCGTGAAGCGCACCCACGCGCCGCCGCCGGTCCACCAGACGTTCGAGGGCCCGGGCTTCGTCGTCTGCTCGTTCTGCCCCCGGCCGCTGGACTTCCACCCGGAGGCCGTGCCGATCCCGTACAACCACCACAACGTGGACTCCGACGAGTTCATGTTCTACGTGGGCGGCGACTACACGGCCAGAAAGGGGTCGGGGATCGACGTCGGCTCGATCTCGCTGCACCCGGCCGGTTTCACGCACGGCCCGCAGCCGGGCGCGGTGGAGGCCGCCGTCGAGGCCGTGCGGAAGGGCCACACCGAGACGACCGAGATGGCCGTCATGATCGACACATTCCGCCCGCTCGACCTCGGCCCGGCCGCCCTCGCGTGCGAGGACACCGACTACGCGTGGACGTGGGCGAGATGAGCTTCGGGCTCGGCAACCTGCCGTACGGCGTGTTCTCCAGGCCCGGGGAGCCGCGCAGGGTCGGCGTCCGGGTCGGGGACCACGTCCTCGACCTGGCGGCCGCCCTCGGCGGGGACGTCTACGCGGCGCCCAGCCTCAACCCGCTGCTGGCCCTGGGCCGTACGGCCTGGCAGGAGACGCGGGCGCGGGCCCGCGAGGCGGCGGCCACCGGCGACCACCTGGTCCCGCTGACGGAGGTGACCCTGCACCTGCCGGTCGAGGTGGCCGACTACGTGGACTTCTACGCCTCGCTCGAGCACGCGTCGAACCTCGGGCGGATCTTCCGCCCGGACGACGAGCCGCTGAAGCCCAACTGGCGGCACCTGCCCGTCGGCTATCACGGGCGGGCGGGCACCGTCGTCGTCTCGGGGACGCCGATCAGGCGGCCGTGCGGGCAGCGGCCCTCGTTCGGGCCGTCACAGCGGCTCGACATCGAGGCGGAGGTCGGTTTCGTCGTCGGGGTGCCGACGCGGCCCGGCGAGCGCGCCGGCGCGTTCGAGGACCACGTCTTCGGGGTCGCGCTCGTCAACGACTGGAGCGCCCGCGACATCCAGGCGTGGGAGTACGTCCCGCTCGGGCCGTTCCTCGGCAAGTCGTTCGCCACCTCGATGTCGGCGTGGATCACGCCGCTCGACGCCCTGGAGGAGGCCAGGGTCGAGGGCCGGTCGCAGGAACCCGAGCCGCTGCCGTACCTCGCCAGGCAGGCGCCCTGGGGGCTCGACCTCACGCTGCGCGTCGACCTGAACGGCGAGACGGTCTCGACGCCGTCGTTCCGCGACATGTACTGGACGCCCGACCAGATGCTCGCCCACATGACCGTCAACGGCGCCAGTCTGCGCACCGGCGACCTGTTCGCCAGCGGCACCGTCTCGTCGGTCGGGCAGCCGGGTTCGCTCATCGAGCTCACCTGGAACGGCGCGGACCCGGTCAAACTGCCCGGCGAGACCCGGACCTTCCTGGAGGACGGCGACACCGTCACGATCACCGCGTGGACCTCGCACGGGATCAGCCTCGGCGAGGTCTCGGGGAGGATCCTTCCGGCGACTTAGCGTGTTCCTGTCGTCACCCCTCGCTATGTTGGGTGCCCGTGAAGCCACGCACCCCGCCTCCCGCCGCCCGTGCCTTGCTCGCCGTCCGTGCCCTGCTCGCCGTCCGTGCCCTGCTCGCGGTGCTGCTCGTGGTCGCCCCGGCGCTTGTCGCGGGCTGCGCCGTGCGCGTGCCCCCCGCACCGCGCATCCTGATCGCCCCGGCCTCCGGCGCGACGGCGGTCCCGCCGGAGGCGGGCCTGGTCGTCAGCGCGACGGGCGGCAGGCTGACCAGCGTGCTGGCGTTCGCGGGGCGCGACCCCGTGCCCGGCACCTTCGACCCGGCCCGCACCGTCTGGCGGTCGTCGTGGACGTTGCGCCCCGGCACGCAGTACGTCGTCAACGCCGTCGCGACCGGGCCCCAGGGCGTCACCGCCCAGGTCGCGGGCCGGTTCCGCACGCTCACCCCGCGCCGTGCGGTCGCCGTCGCCTCGATCGTCCCCGCCGACGGCGAGACCGTCGGGGTCGGCATGCCGATCATCGTGACGTTCACCGGGGCGGTCGAGGACCGCGCGGCGGTCGAGCGGGCGCTGGAGGTCCGGGGCCCCGCCGAGGGCGCCTGGCACTGGGTGAGCTCCACCCAGGTCGTCTACCGGCCCCGGAAGATGTGGCCGTCCGGCGGCGACGTGCGCCTGACCGCCCATCTCGCCGGCGTCCGCGCCGCCCCCGGCACGTACGGCACCGCCGACCGGAGCGTGGCCTTCACCGTGGGGCGGGCCATGGTCAGCACGGTCGACACCCGCGCCCACGAGATGGTGGTGCGGCAGGACGGCCGGGTGGCCCGGCGTGTGCCGATCAGCGCCGGCATGGCGACCACCAGGGAATACACGACCACGAGCGGGATCCACCTGACGATGGACAAGGGCAACCCCGTCCGCATGGTGTCCCCGGGCCGCCGCAAGGGCGACCCGGGCTTCTACGACAAGCTCATCGACTACGCCGTACGGATCTCCAACAGCGGCGAGTACGTCCATGCGCTGGACAACGTGTGGGCGCAGGGCCGGGTCAACGTCAGCCACGGCTGTGTGAACGTCCACCCCGACCAGGCGCGGTGGTTCTACGAGCACGCGCTGCGCGGCGACCCCGTCATCGTCACCGGCACGACCCGCGAGCTGGAGTGGAACAACGGCTGGGGCTTCTGGCAGCTCTCCTGGCCCCGCTGGCTGGCGGGCAGCGCCCTGCGGCACGACGGCGCGCGCACCCCTTCCCCCGTGACCCCTTCCGCGGCCTCCTGACAGACACGGCCGCACTCGAGTCAGCGGTCTGCATTACGGTCGAGTCATGGCAGCAGTGACGATCGACCTGACTCTCTATTGTGAGAACGCACGGCTCCTCGCCGAGTTCTGGAAGACGGCGCTCGGCTACGTCGACGAGATCCCGGCCTCCCGGTACGGCACCGCCGAGGAGTCGTTCGCGCGGCTCGACCTGCCCACCGGCGGTGCCGACGACGACGGGGCCCTGCTGTGCGACCCCGAGGGAATCGGCCCCCGGCTCTCCATCTTCCGGGTCCCCGGGCGCGGGACGGCGGACAACCGGCTCCACATCGACGTGCGCGTGCCCGGGGAGGGCTCGGCCGCCGACCGGTGGGAGCGGATCAGGGTGGAGGCCGCCCGGCTGGTGCGCGCGGGCGGCACGATCCTGGAGGCCTTCGACGACCACATCCTGATGGCCGACCCGGAGGGCAACGAGTTCCGCGTCACCGCGGCCCCGGCGTAAGGACCTCGCACCCTGGGATGGCGCGGCCGTACGCGTTAGGTTTGAGGAGGAACCGGACCCGAGCGGTGTTCGTTCATTGCTATGGAGGCGGCAATGGACTCCTGGATCGTATGGCTCATATTGGCAGCGGTGCTGGGCGTCGCGGAGATCTTCACGCTGACCGCGGCGTTGGGACTGCTGTCCGTCGCGGCCCTGCTCACGACCGTGGCCGCGGTCGTCGGGCTACCGCCGGCGATCCAGCTCGCCGTGTTCGTCGTCGCTTCCGTCGCCGGCCTCGCCGGGGTGCGCCCGATCGCGCTCCGGCACCTCAAGCAGCCGCCGCCGAAGCGCTTCGGCGTGCCCGCGCTCATCGGCAAGTCCGCGTACGTGACCAAGGAGGTCACGGGCAGGGACGGCCGGGTGCGCATCGGCGGGGAGGAGTGGTCGGCCCGTGCGTACGACGAGACGCTCGTGATCCCGCCAGGGGCCACGGTCGACGTCATAGAGATCGAGGGCGCCACCGCCCTCGTCTATCCCCGGGAGTGATCATGGACGGAGCATTGATCGCCGGACTCGTCATCGCGTTCGTCGCGATTCTGACGGTGCTGCGGGCGGTCCGGATCGTGCCCCAGGCCAGAGCCGGCAACGTCGAGCGCCTGGGCAGGTACTACCGCACGCTGGGCCCCGGCCTGAACTTCGTCATCCCGTACATCGACCGGGTCCGCCCGCTGCTGGACCTGCGCGAGCAGGTGGTGTCGTTCAAGCCGCAGCCGGTCATCACCGAGGACAACCTCGTCGTGGACATCGACACGGTGCTGTATTTCCAGGTCACCGATCCCCGGGCGGCGGAGTACGAGATCGCCAACTTCATCCAGGGCGTCGAGCAGCTCACCGTGACGACGCTGCGCAACGTGGTCGGCGGCATGGACCTGGAGAAGACGCTCACCTCGCGCGACATGATCAACAGCCAGCTGCGCGGCGTGCTCGACGAGGCCACCGGAAAGTGGGGCATCCGGGTCAACCGGGTCGAGATCAAGGCGATCGACCCGCCGAAGACCATCAAGGACGCCATGGAGAAGCAGATGCGCGCCGAGCGGGACAAGCGCGCGGCGATCCTCACGGCCGAGGGCCAGCGGCAGTCGCAGATCCTCACGGCCGAGGGCGAGAAGCAGAGCGCGATCCTGCGCGCCGAGGGTGAGCGCACCTCGCAGATCCTCAAGGCCCAGGGCCAGTCGCAGGCGATCGACGAGGTGTTCCAGGCCGTCCACCGCAACGACCCCGACCCCAAGCTGCTCGCCTACCAGTACCTCCAGGTGCTGCCGCAGCTCGCCCAGGGCCAGGGCAACACGATGTGGGTGATCCCGAGCGAGGTCACCTCGGCACTCAACACGCTGTCGAAGGCGTTCACCGAGTCGCTGCCCGCGAGCCGGGCCACCGTGACCGACGGCAGGGAGCACGAACGGAGGACGGCGGGCGACGCGGCCGTCGCCGAGGCCGAGCGGGCCGCCGCCGAGGCCAGGGCGGCGGCCGAGGACAGCGAGCTGGGACCGCGCCAGATCGAGTCCCGCCGCGCCGATATCGGCACGGACGGCGTCCCGAGCCCCGACCCCGCCCACGCCGTACGCCCCGACGAGCGCCCGTAGTCCGCACCATGTCCAGGTAGGCGGCGAGCTCGTCCGCCGAGGAGGTGGAGACCCCGGCGTACCCGTCCGGCCGGACGAGGGTGTACCGCTCGCCGCCGCGCCGGGCGAGCTTCCAGCCCAGGGTGCAGGCGTCCTGGACGCCGGTGTTGAGACCCTGCCCGCCCGTCGGCGGGTGCTCGTGGACGGCGTCCACGGCCAGGAGGACCCGGCCGGAGCGGTAGCGCGTCGAAGACCTCCAGCGTGCGCGGCCGCAGGCCCTTGCCCTTGGAGCCGGCCGCGGGCTCGGGCGCCCGCTCGACGATCCGGCGGGCGACGCCCCGCCGGGCCAGGCCCACGGCGAGAGTGAGCCCGGCCGGGCCGGCTGCGGCGATCAGTACGTCGGTGTTCTCGTGCATGCCCCGGCCATGCCGGGCCGCTCTGCCGAACCGCTGTCACGCGCCTGCCATGCCTGCCGCCGGGTCGCCCCCCACATCCCCGTGGCGACTGTCATCGCGGTAAGTGAGGAGTGAGTTGACGGGTACCCGATCAGGGGGACTACTGCTGCCGGACACGTGAGGTGGAGGCTTTGACCGGGTGCGAGGACATCTCCGTGGAGGGTGAGCGGCTCCCCGCCGCTTCGCCGAGGCGAGGTGCGCGTACCGGTGCCTGACCGGTTGAGCAGCGGGGTCCCGGCGGGTGGCACGCCCGGCAGGCACGGGCGGAAGGTCGCGGACCCCCGCCGCTGGAAGGCGCTGGCCGTCTGTCTGATCGCCGGTTTCGTCACCTGGTTGGACATCAGCATCGTCAACGTGGCACTGCCCTCCATCCGCATCGCGCTGGACGCTCCGCCGAGCGACCTGCAGTGGGTGGTATCGGGATACGCATTCGCCTTCGGGCTGCTGCTGGTGCCTGCCGGGCGATTCGGTGACACGCACGGCCGGCGCGATGTGTTTCTCTTTCCTTGTTTCGCAGAGGCTCGTATGCCCTCGGAACCCTGCTCGCGATGCTCTACTTCGGCGGATTCACCGCGATCTTTTTCATCATCACCCAGTACCTGCAGGAGGGCTTGCACTATTCCGCGCTGCGAGCGGGCTGGGTGAGCGCGGCATTCGCGCTGGGATCGGCGCTCAGCGCCGCGCTGGGCGGCCGGGTCGTCGCCCGGTTCGGCCGCCCGCTGGTCGTGTTCGGGCTGGTGCTTGTCACGCTCGGACTGGGTGCCACCGAACCCGCCGCGCGGCTGGTTTCCGGGCAGAACGCGGCCTGGGCGATCGCGGCGCCGTTGTTCGTCGCCGGGGTGGGCAACGGTCTGATCGTCTCGCCCAACCAGACGCTGACCTTGTCGGCGGTGCCTGTCGCCGAGGCCGGGGTTGCCGCCGGCGTATTGCAGATGGGACAGCGGATCGGTGCCTCCGTCGGTATCGCGGCGGTGGGCTCGGCTCACGGCATCTACGCGGCGTCGTTCCAGCAAGCACTGCTGGTCAACATCATGTTCGTGCTGGCCGCCCTGGCCGCCGGGATCGCCGACGTGTTCGTCGAGCGCCGCGCTGACCGGCGGTCCGGATGAAGGATTCGGGCAGGACGGCGCAGGAATACCCGAACGGATCATTGGCCGACGACGGCGTCGAGTTCGTCCTGGGTCTCGCGGCGGCCGGCCTCGCCATCGCCTTCAGCGGAGGAGGCGCCCTCGCCGCCGACAACCTGTGGCAGGGCCGCAGGGCGAAGGCCTTGGAACACAAGTCGCGATGACGCCCGCATGACGGAGCGGGCCCTCTCTGGTGCGGGGTCCACCGCGGTCACGAGGCGGCGAGCGACACGCGGTCGGCGAATCTGGCGTAGCGGTCGAGTTCGTCTCTGGTGGGCGCGACGATCAGCTCCCCGGCGACCCGTTCGATGCCGGCGCGCAACGCCTTGGCGGCCCTGCGCGCCCTGCGCCGCCCGCCGATCCAGGCGAACACCCGGCACAGCAGCGCGATCAGCACTCCCGCCAGCGCGCCGCCCAGCAGGAGCACGGTCGGCCACGGCGCCCGGCCGAGCGTGGGGGTGGGCAGCTCGGGCAGCATGAGGTAGTTCAGCGCGAAGCGCACGAGCAGCCAGATCGCGCCCAAGGCCATCGCGGCGACGGTCAGCCACTGCGCCGTTCCCGCCACGCGCCACCATCGCGGGGCCTTGGAGACGCCGCCCGACGTGGCCGCGGCGACCGTGCGGTCCAGGGCGTCGGTCAGCTCCTCCGACCGCGACCGCGCCGCGTGCCGTACGGCTGTCGCCCACGGCTCGGGCACCTCCTCCGACGCGGCGGCCCCGACGTCCCGCAGGGCGGTGTCCAGGGCCGAGACCTCGACGGCGGTGGCCGCGGGCAGCGAGGAGCGGGCTCCCCCGGTCAGATGCAGACGGCGCAGCGGGTCGGGCCGCAGCCTGCGCAGCCAGCGCGTCACCGGCCAGCCCGTCGCGGCGACCGAGCGGTGCCGGTGCGACTTCGCGACCGCCTCGACCGCGACGGGCGCCCCGGCCGCCTGCGCCAGCGCCCGCGTCAGAGCCCTGCCGACGGCGACCTCCGGCACCGCCACCCGTCCCGGCGGAGCCTCGGCGGTCGCGCGGGCCGGGGGCGGAGACGCGGCGACGGCCGCCCTCGTCCCCCTCGTGCCGGCCGGGAGCGCCACCGCGCCCGGCTCCGGTTCCCGGGCGGCCGGGGGCCGGGTGGCCGCCCACAGCCCGGCGGCGGCCGAGGCCACGTCGGCGGCGAGCCGCGACGACCAGGCGCGGCGGCGGGAGACTTCGCGGTCGAGCAGCGTCCGCAGTTCGGGGACGCCCTCGCCGGTGCGGGCGGAGACGCCGAGCACCGGAACCCCCTCGAGCCCGTCCGCCGCCAGCAGTCCGCGCAGGTCGTCGAGGCAGCGCTTGACCGAGCGTTCGGGCAGCCGGTCCACCTGGTTGAGCACGACGACCATGACGTCCCGGTGCCGCGCGAGCGGGCGCAGGTAGCGCTCGTGCACGGCCGCGTCGGCGTACTTCTGCGGGTCGAGCACCCAGACCAGCAGGTCCACCACGCCGACCAGACGGTCGACCTCCCTGCGGTGGGCCAGCTCGATGGAGTCGTGGTCGGGCAGATCCAGCAGGATCAGCCCCGACGCGTCGCCCTCGACGGTGTGGCGCAGGGGGACGTCGAGCCAGTCGAGCAGCGGTCCCGCGCCGCCGCCGCCCCACAGGGCCGCCTGCGCCTTGGCGGTCGTCGGCCGGGTCACCCCCACCGTCGCGAGGTCGGTCCCGGACAGGGCGTTGAACAGCGACGACTTGCCGCTCCCCGTCGCCCCGGCGAGGGCGACCGCGGTGTGGTCCACCGAAAGGCCGCGCCGCACTCCGGCGCGGGCGACGACGGCGCGCGCGTGGTCCACGGCCTCCCGGCCGAGCCGGCCCTCCGCCAGGTCGGCGGCCTCGGCGAGCGCCTCCAGGCGGTCGTCCAGCGACACCTCCGCCTTCCTGCGCGGGAGCTTCACAGGACGCCCCTCTCCTGTACGGCCTTCGCGGCCTCCCGCAGCCGGGCCGACGTCTCCGGCGCCGGGCCCAGCCCCTCCACCAGGGAGATGAAGCGGGCGCGTTCCTCGTCCAGCAGCGCGCGGACGCGCCGCCGCAGGTCCTCGCGGGCCTCCTGCGTCAGCGTGCGTACGGCCTGGTCGCCGAAGACGGCTTCGAGCAGCTTCTGGCTGAGCACGCCGGTGCCGCCGGCGATGCCCAGCTCGATGCCGGTGATCCCGCCGGTCGTGGAGAACACGGCCAGCATGATCAGCACGCCGAGGCTGTTCACGCCGAACGACGCCGCCCGGGCGAGCGTGCGCCGGTCGGCGCCCTCGGAGCGGACGAGGTCGAGCACGTGCCCCTGCCAGGCGCGTACGGCCTCACCGGCCCGGCGGGGCAGATCCGGCGAGGCGCGGCCGAGCCGGCCGGAGACGGTGACGCCGGACTTGTCCAGCAGGTCGCGCCCGGCGGGCAGGGCCAGCCACGCCTCGACGGCCCGCTCCGCCGCCCCGTCGGCGGTGGCGCGGATCAGCGACTCCACCCCGCTCTCCAGCGCCACGCGCAGCTCCCTGTCCGGCGCCGGGCGGCCCCGGAACGCGGCGGCGAGGCGGTCGCGCAGCCAGCCGATCCGCGACTCCAGCGAGCGCATCAGGTCGCCGGTGCCGACGAAGTCCTGCCAGCGGGCCAGCACCTCGCCGCGCAGCAGCCTGCCGTCGCGCATCCCGTCGTCGAAGGCCGACATCGCCACGTCGTACGCCCTGCTCGCGATGTCGCGCAGCTCGGTGATGCCCGCCCGCTGGCGCTCCACCCGGTCGGCCAGGTCGGGCACCCGGGTGCCCAGGCTGTCCAGGGCGCCGGTCAGGGTCCGCCGTACGACCTCCGCCCGGGCCTTGGCGTCCACCGACAGGTCGGCGAGCCAGGTCGCGATCGGCTGCACGACGTGGGCGGGCAGCCGGGCCCGCTCCGACGGCAGCTCCAGCTCGGGGACGGCGAACAACGGCGTGCCGCCCAGGCCGTTGTCCCGCAGGAGCCGGGTCAGGTCGGCGGCCACGGGTTCGCACGCCTCGGCCGGGACCCGCTGGAGGATCACCGCGAGCGCCGTGCTCCGCTCCCTGGCCAGGCGCAGGAAGCTCCACGGCACCTCGTCGGCGTACCGCGCGGCGGTCGTGACGAACAACCACAGGTCGGCCGCGGCGAGCAGTTGCGCGGCCAGCTCGCGGTTGGCCGTGACGATCGAGTCGATGTCGGGGGCGTCGAGCAGCGCCAGCCCGGGAGGCAGGCCCTCGACGGGGGCGATCCGCAGGGTGCCCGGCTCGCCGCGTCCCCCGCCGGCCGCCCCTCCCGTCACCCTGGCGAGCCCGGGCAGGACCGTGGTGGAGGTGAACCAGGCGGCGTCGGCGGGGTTGCACACCAGAGTCGGGGCGAGCGTGGTGGGCCGCAGCACCCCTGGCTCGGTCACGGTCACCCCGGCCAGCGAGTTGACCAGGGTGGATTTGCCCGCCCCGGTGGAGCCGCCGACCACGGCGAGCAGCGGCGCGTCGATCGCCGCCAGACGTGGCAGCAGGTAGTCGTCGAGCTGCCCGCGCAGCTCCACCAGGACACGCCGGTCGGCCGCGGCGTCCCCGATCTCCAGGGGGAAAAGGTCCTGATCGAGGTGACGCCGCAGGCTCTCCAGGGCGGCCCGCAGCCTGTCGTTCCCCGCCATACTTTCGACCTTCCCCGAGGAGGGCCCGCGAATCAGCCGCCGGGCGGGCCCGCCCCGGCCCGGTCGCCCGGGTACGGGAGCGGCGGTGGCCGGGGCGGGCCGTCTCCGCGTCAGGCGCCGGGCGCGGCAGCGGGCACGGGTGGGGGCGTGGATGCGGCAGCGGGTGCGGGCGTGGGCGCCGGCAGCAGGACCTTGCACTTGTCGTACGCCTTGGCGACCTTGGGGTCCGCCGTGGCCAGGCCGCGCACGCGTCCGCCGGCGGGCAGTTCGGCGCCGTTGTCCTTCATGCAGGTGCGGAACGCCTGCAGGGCCTGCGGATCGACGCCGCGCCGGCCGCCGAACCCGCCCTGACCGCCTTGCGGCATCAGGGAACGGCACGCCTCGAACGCCTTGCTCGTCGCCGGGTCCATCGACCGGAACCCGCCGAAGCCCCCTCTGGGCCGGTCGCCGGCCCAGCCACTGGGCCAGGCGCTGGGCCTGTCACTGGGCCTGCCACTGGGCCTGCCACTGGGCCTGCCACTGGGCCTGTCACTGGGCCGCACGCTCGGCACGCCCGGAGGACGCCCGCTGGGGAGCGTGACGCCGTTCTCGCGCAGGCACTCGGTGAACGCCGCCCGGGGGTCGGCGCCGGAACCGCCGTCCGCCGCCCGCGTGGTGGTCGTGGTGGTCGTGGTGGTCGTGGTGGTCGTGGTGGTCGTGGTGGTCGTGGCGGCGGTGTCGTCGGCGCCGCCGCAGCCGGTCACCGTGACCGCCAGCGCCGCCGCGGCGGCCGCGATGGACAGGTGTCGCAAGGGGGATCACCCTAGCCTTTCTTCTGGCGGACACGCGGGGAGACGGACGCGGAACACCGCGCCGCGGCCGGGCTCGCTGTCGGCCGTGATGGTGCCGCCGTGAGCCTGGACGAGGGCGGCGGCGATGGACAGCCCGAGCCCCGTGCCGCCGGAGTCCGACCGGCTGCGCGCGGGGTCGGCGCGGTAGAACCTCTCGAAGACGCGCTCGGCGTCGCCCGGGGCCAGGCCGGGGCCGTCGTCGGCCACCTCGATCAGCGCCTGCGATCCGGGCACGAGGCCCACGCCCACCCGGAAGGCGGTGCCCGCGGGGGTGTGCCGCAGGGCGTTGCCGACGAGGTTGCCGACGACCTGGCGCAGTCGCGCCTCGTCGCCGAGCACCCGCACCGGCTCCTCCGAGTCGTCCAGCCTCAGCAGGTCGATCTCCCGGTCCGGTGCGAGCGTCTGCGCGTCGAGCACCGCCCCCGCCGCGAGGCTGAGCACGTCGACCGGACGGCGATCGAGGGGGCGCTGCTGGTCGAGCCGGGCGAGCAGGAGCAGGTCGTCCACGAGCAGGCCCATGCGTACGGCCTGGTCCTCGATGCGGCGCAGCAGCACGACGGGGTCCTGCGAGCTCTGCTGGCGATACAGCTCGGCGAAGCCGCGGATCGAGGTGAGCGGGGTGCGCAGCTCGTGGGAGGCGTCGGCCATGAACCGGCGCATCCGCTCCTGCGACGCCTCCCGCTCCCGGAACGCCGTCTCGATCTGGGTGAGCATGCCGTTGATGGACCGGCCGAGACGGCCCATCTCCGTGCGCCGGTGCCGGAGCGGGACGCGCCGCGACAGGTCGCCGGCCGCGATCGCCTCCGCCGTCCTCTCGATCTCCCCCAGCGGGCGCAGGCTGCGCCGTACGAGCCAGTGACAGGCGACGCCGAGCGCGACGATCACGGCGAGGCCGACCCCGACGACGATCACTTCCAGCTGGGAGACCGTGCCGTCGATGTCGGCCAGGCTGATCGCGGCGACGCGGAAGCGGGCGCCGTCCTCCTCGCGTACGGCGATCGCCCGCCACAGCACCCCTGAAGGGGACTCCACCGTGAACAGCCACCGCTCCCGGTCCTGGCGGGGCCTGGGCAGCGTGGGCGGCGGGTCGGCGTTCGGCGGTTCCTGGACGGTACGGGCCACGGTGCCGTACCGGTCGAGCACGACGATGTAGAACGACCCGAACTGCCGCGGCGGCCGGGACACGGCGTTGGCGGCCTGGGCGGGAGACGGCTCGGCCGGGCGCCGGCCGACGGCCGTGAGCTGCGTGTCGACCCGCTGCACCAGGTAGCCCCGCAGGAGCTGGACGGCGAAGCCGCCGGTCAGCGCGATCGCGAGCGTGACGAGCAGCAGCGTCCCCGCGACGAGCCGCAGCCACAGCGGGGTCCGCGCGGCCCGCCGCCGCAGCTCCCCGACGCGCAGCGAACGGAGCAGGTCACTGACGCGGCGCACGGAGGACATAGCCGACGCCGCGGAGCGTGTGGATCAGCTTGGGCTCGGTGGTGTCGACCTTGCGCCGGAGATAGGAGACGTACGACTCGACCACGTTGTGGTCGCCGCCGAAGTCGTAGTGCCAGACGTGGTCGAGGATCTGCGCCTTCGACAGCACCCGGCCCTGGTTGGCCATGAAGTAGTGCAGCAGCTTGAACTCGGTGGGCGACAGCCGTACGAGGGCGCCGCCGCGCCAGACCTGGTGGGAGTCCTCGTCGAGCTCCAGGTCGGCCACGCGCAGCCGGGCGGGGGCGGTGTCGCCGCCGCGCGTGCGGCGCAGCACGGCCCGGATGCGGGCGAGCACCTCCTCCAGGCTGAACGGCTTGGTGACGTAGTCGTCGCCGCAGCCCAGCCCGGTGATCTTGTCCTCGGTCGCGTCCCTGGCGGTCAGGAACAGCACCGGGACCCGCCGTCCGGAGGCGTGCAGCCGGTCGGAGACGGCGAAGCCGTCCAGGTCCGGCAGCATGACGTCGAGCACGATGAGGTCGGGGCGTACCTTGCCGGCGATCTGGACCGCCTCCCGGCCGGTGGCCGCGGTGATCACCTCGAACCCGGCGTACCGCAGGCTCGCCGACAGCAGTTCCCTGATGTCGGGTTCGTCGTCGACGACCAGCAGCCGGCCCTCCGGGCTCACGATCCCGCCCTCCGGCCCATGGGCGAGCCCTGCGTGACCGACGTCGCCGCCACCTGGCCCTGGTCGTCGGCGGCGCCCGCGACGGTGACGAAGCTGCCCGGCTTGAGGTCGGAGACCTTGCCCGCCCGGCTGACCTGGACCTTGGTGTCGCCCGACGTGGTGACCGTGACCACGCCGCCGTTCGCGGTCTGGACGTAGATCTTGTCGCCGTCGACGAGCTTGACCGTGCCGAAGGTCATGCCACCGGCCCCTCCCCCTGCCCCTGGCCCTGCCCCTGGCCCTGCCCCTGGCCCTGCCCCGCCGAAGCCGCCGCCCGCGCCCCGTGCGTACCCACCGCCCGCAGGGGCCTGACCGGCGCCGGCGTACGCCCCCGCGCCAGCCGCACGAGACGGGAACTGGCCCGAGGTGGAGCCGCCCAGGAGCTTCTGCACCTGGATGCCGAGGAGCAGCCCGGCCACGAGCAGGACGCCCCCGGCCAGGGCGAGCGTCAGCTTCGACCCGCCCGCCCGCGCGGGACGCGCCGTCAGCACCTCCTGGAGGTCGTCGTCGAACGGCGAGGTCTCCAGAAGCTCCTCGGTGTCGTTCCTGCTCACATGAATCTCCCTTCCACGGGTCCGGCCGTCACTCGAAGCGCAGCGCTTCGATCGGCCGCAGCCCGGCGGCGCGGTTGGCGGGATAGCTGCCGAAGAACAGGCCGATCACGACCGAGACGCCGAGCGCCAGCGCGATCGACGCGGGGACGATCACCGGCCGCACGCCCGCGATCGTGAACTGGGCGCCGATCACGGCGATCAGCACGCCCAGCAGGCCGCCGACGAGGCTGAGCATCGTCGCCTCGGCGAGGAACTGGCCGAGGATCGCGCCCTTGGGCGCGCCGATCGCCTTGCGGATGCCGATCTCCCTGGTCCGCTCGGTGACCGTGACGAGCATGATGTTGGTGATGCCGATGCCGCCGACCAGCAGGCTGATCGCGGCCACCGCGCCGAGCAGGACCGTGAACGTCCCGGTCGCCGCGCTGACCGTCTCCTGCAGGGCCGCCTGGTTGAGGATGCGGTAGTCGGCGCTCGCCGCGCCGGTGATGCCGTGCCGCTGGTTGAGCACCTCGCTGACCTCGCTCTGCGCGGCGTCGACCGCCTCGGCGCTCTTGGCCTGCACGAGGATCTGCCCCAGCGGCCCGAATCCGGTCAGACTCTGCTGTACGGCGGGCAGCGGGGCGATCGCCACGTCGTCGGCGTCCTGGAACCCGGACGAGCCGGCCTCCTTCAGCACGCCCACGACGGTGAACGGCACGCCCGACACCGTGATCTGCTTGCCGAGGGGGTCGACCGTGCCGAACAGGTTCTCGGCCACCGTCTGCCCGATCACCACGACCTTCCGTGCGGCGAGCACGTCGTCGTTGTAGAAGTAGGAGCCCTTGACCACCGGCTTGTTGGACGCCTCGAAGTAGCTCGGGTAGGTGCCCACGAGCTGGCCGATCGAGTGGCTCGCCCCATCGTAGGCGGCGCTCTGGGACTGCGCCGTCACGACCGGCGAGACGCTCTTGACCGAGGGAGCGTTCGCCGGGTCGGCCAGCGCCCGCGCGTCGTCGACGGTGAGGTCCTTGGCCTGGGTGCGCGGGCCGGTGTTCTGCCGCCCGGCCTGGCCGCCGCCTCCCCCGCCGGCGCCGCGGGCGAAACCGCCGGGGCCGCCCCCGCCACCCGACGTGGAGGGCGTGATGGTCAGCGAGTTGGCCCCGAGCCGCTGGATGTTCTGCTGGATCTGCCGGGAGGACCCCTCGCCGATCGCGACCAGCAGGATCACCGCGGCGACGCCGATCAGGATGCCGAGCATGGTGAGCGCGCTGCGCATCTTGTTCGCGGCCAGGCCGCGCAGCGCGAAGCGCAGGACCTCCGCGGTGTTCACGACGCCACCTCCGCGAGCCGCGGGGGCGGGCCGCCGACCGGCGTGGTGCGCACGTCCTCCACGATCCGGCCGTCCATGAGGCGGACGACCCGTTTGGCGTGCGCGGCGACCTCCTCCTCGTGCGTGATGACGACCAGGGTCCGGCCGCTCGCGCTGAGACGGTCGAAGATGTTCATGACGTCCTCGCTGGACTTGCTGTCGAGAGCGCCCGTGGGCTCGTCGGCCAGCAGCAGGGTCGGCGCGGTGACCAGCGCGCGGGCCACCGCCACCCGCTGCTGCTGGCCGCCGGACAGCTCGTTGGGCTGGTGGTGGACACGCTCGGCGAGCCCGACCCGGTCGAGCGCGGCGAGCGCCCTGCGGCGCCGCTCCGCGGCCCTGACCCCGCCGTACGCCAGGGGGAGCTCGACGTTGGCGAGCGCGCTCATCCGGGGGATGAGGTTGAACGACTGGAACACGAAGCCGAGTTTGCGGTTGCGGACGATCGCGAGCCGTCGCTCGTCGAGCCCGCCGACGTCGGTGCCGTCGAGGCGATAGGTGCCGCCGGAGGGGACGTCGAGGCAGCCGATGATGTTCATCAGCGTGGACTTGCCGGAGCCGGAGGCGCCCATGATCGCTACGTAGTCGCCGCGCTCCACCCTGAGCGACACGCCGCGCAGCGCGCGCACCGCGGTCTCGCCCTCGCCGTACACCTTGGTGACGTGGCCCAGGTCGAGAACAGGGGGGTCGAGAACAGGAGGGTCGGGCACGGAGCGGCCGGGCACGGGGCGATCGGGCGCAGGGCGATCGGGCACGGAGAGATCGGGCACGGAGAGATCGGGCGCAGTGCGATCGGGCACCGGCGGCGGCCCGGCCCTCATCGGTTGCCTCCGCCGCCACCGAAGCCGCGGCCGAACCCGCCTCCGCCACCGGGGAACTGGATGCCGCCGCCCCCGCCGGTCGTCGACGTCCGGGGCCGCACCACCTGGTCGCCCTCCCGGAGTCCCGACTTGATCTCGGTGGTGGTGTCGCCCTTGATTCCGACCTCCACCCGCTTCACGACCTGCCTGCCGTTCTCCAGCACCGTCACGGTGGTCCGGCCGCCCGCCGTGGTGACCGCCGCGGACGCCACCGTGAGCACGTCGGCCGCCTCGCCCACGGTCACCCGTGCCGTGGCCGTCTGCCCGAGCCGTACGGTGGAGGGCACGTCGGTCAGCGAGATCGTCACGGCGTACTGGACGACGTTGTTGCTGGTCTGTGGCTGCGGGTCGACCACCGTGACCTTGCCGGATGCGGTGACCCCGGCGAGGGCGTCGAAGCTCACCGTCGCCGCCTGCCCGACCTTGATCCTGCCGACGTCGGCCTCGGTGAAGTTCCCCACGATCCGCAGGCGAGCGGGGTCGGCGATCTCGATGAAACCGCCGGACCCGGCGGACCCGGAGGAGCCTCCGGACCCCGCGGACCCCGCGGACCCTGTGGACCCGTTCTGCGACTGCGCCTGACCGCCCTGCGAGGACCCGCCCGACGCGCCCGAGGAGCCGCCGACGGCCCCGTTGACCGCCGTGACGACCCCGGCGAACGGCGCCTTGATCACCGTGCCCGCCAGTGCCCGCTTCGCCGACCGGTAGGCGTTCCTCGCGTTGATGTACTGCGAGTAGCCCGAGGCCGTCGAGGTGTCCGCCTCCTCGGCGGCGTCCAGGCTCGCCCGGGCCGCCTCCAGGCTTTCCCGGGCGGCCGTGTCGTCGATGCGCGCGAGCACCTGTCCCTTCTTGACCCGGTCGCCGGTCTCGACCAGTACGGCCTCCACGGTGCCGCTCACGGCGAAACCGAGGGCGCGCGTCCGGGCGCTCTCGACGGAACCGGAGGCCGACACCGAGGCGAGCACGGTCCCGCGCGTCACCCGGGTCGTCAGCGGCGCGGCGCCGTCTCCGGAGGTGTCGTCCCCCACGGACGCCCAGGCCGCCGCGATCCCGCCGAGCAGCAGTACCACCAGGACGCCGTTGATGATCAGCGTCCTGCGCTTCGTCGACAGCTTCACGACGTCGAACCATGGCAAACTCCGCTGCGGGCAACCTAGGCCGATGCTGAGGGTTTGCTGACAGTCCGCGTCCGGGTCCACATCCGCGTTCGCATCCACAGACAACTCTCAGGTACGGCCAAGCCACCGGTCACGTGGCGTCAGCAGGATGGCCGCCATGAGATCGAGCACTCCACTCCGTGTCGGAGGGCTCGCGCTGGCGGGGATCGTCATCGCGAGCGTCGCCGTGATCTCCGCCAGTGGCGGCGACACCTCCGTGGCCGACCGGATCACGCTCGCCTCGGTCAGGCGGGGCACGGTCACGTCGTACGTCTCCGCCGCCGGCAACACGGTCGACACCGGTGTGCGCGACCTCGCGTTCGGAGCGGAGGGCACGGTCGAGAAGGTCTACGTCAAGGTGGGCCAGAAGGTCCGCCGGGGCGAGGTCCTCGCCCGGGTCGACGACACCATCGCCAGGGAGAACTACGAGGCCGCCAAGGCCTCCCTCGCCGCCGCCCAGGAGACCCTCGACGACGTCGAGAACGGCACCGCCACCGGAGCCGGAACGCCCGGTGGCGGAACCGGCGCAGGAGGCTCGGGCGGCGCGGGAGCCGGCGCCTCCGGCGGCGGAACGGGTGCGGGCGGCGCGGGAGCCACACCGAGCGGCGGCGGAACCTCCGGCGCTACGGGCCCTGGAGCCGGGCCGGGGAACGCGGGCGGTTCAGGGAGCAGCGGCGCAATGGTGTGTCCGACACCCTCCGCGCGTCCCACCACACAGCCCTCAGGACAGCCCTCAGGACAGCCTTCAGGACAGTCCTCAGGACAGCCTTCAGGACAGCCTTCGGGGCGGCCGTCCCCGCGTCCCACCTCTCAGACTTCGGGGCACTCGGCCTCCCGGCCGTCGAGCCGGCCGACCGGTCGTGCGGCGTACAACGGCGCGAGCACGGCGAGCCTGGCCCTCGTGGCGTACGGGGGCGGCGACCACGGAGGTGACCACGGCGGCCCGAAGCCCGAGCCCAGTCCCGCCCCCACACCCATACGCACGCCGCGTCCGCCTGCGAAACCGCCCACGACACACCGCCCGGCCCCCACGGTCGGCGGGGTTGCCACGCCGAACCCGGGGGTGAGTGTGTCGATTCCGCCCACGGCACCGGCACAGCAGCCCTCCGCCAAGCCGATCCCCTCCCCCAGTGGTTCCTCCTCCACGTGCGCGCCCGGACAGGGCGGCCAGGGACAGGGCGCGCAGGGGCAGAGGGCACAGGGGCAGAGCGCACAGGGACAGGGCGGCGGCACGCAGGGTCGTGCGGGCTTCGGCGGCGGCCGGAGCGGTCAGGCGGGGCAAGGCGGGCAGGCGGGCCAGGCCGCTCAGGGTGGCGGCGCGCGGCTGACCGAGGCACAGGCCGAAGCACAGGTCAGCCAGGCGACGACCGAACTGGCCGAGGCCAAGAAGGCCCTCGCCGGCGTGCGGATCAAGGCCCCGTCGGACGGCACGATCCTGTCGATCGCGGGATCCACCGGCTCCCGCTACACCTCGGGCGCCTTCATCACCCTGGGCGACCTCGACGCTCTTCAGGTGCAGGCGATGTTCACCGAGTCGGACATCCGCTTCCTGAAGGTCGGTCAGGCGGCCACCGTCACGCTGTCCACCCAGCCGGGACGGGAGTACGCCGGAACGGTCGCCCACATCGATCCGACCGCGACCACCTCCAACCGGCTTGTCCGGTACGGCGTGACGATCGACCTGGAGAACCGCCCCGCCCGGCTGCTGCTCGGACAGAGCGCCACCGTGCGGGTGACGACCGGCGAGGCGGCCGGCGCGCTCTACGTCCCCTCACAGGCCGTACGCCTTCAGGACGACGGCACGGCCGTGGTCACGGTGACCAACGGCGGAACGCAGACACGGCGGACGGTCGGAATCGGCGTGCGCGGCGACACCCAGGTGGAGATCACCGACGGCCTCGCCGAGGGCGACCAGGTCGTCCTGCCCGGCACCTCCACCGCCTTCCCCGACGAAGGCTTCCCCACCGCCCGCTGACCCCTCGGCAGACCACCGCCGTCAGCACGGTCACCGCGCGCGACGGATGACTGCACGGTCGGCCGCGACAGGTCGGGCTGCCGTACGGGCGAAGGGTGTTCCGCAAGTGGGCGGTTCGCTTAGCCCTCGTTTCTGCCATGAGAATCCGCGCACTGGTGGACGGGCTGCGGGCCGCAACGGCTTGCTGAGCGACCAAGAAGAGTTGCCGCACCATGGACAGCCCAACCGGCTGCGGGGTCCGGGCCCAAGGAGGGGTGCGTACCCCCTTGGACCCGTCACCCCACGTCAGGGGAGCCTCGATCAGGGCGCGACGCCCTGCCCCCGCGGTCAGGCCCCCACGTACGCGCACCCCCGATCGGGTGGCGCTACCAGGCGGTCGCACCCCCGTCGACCGCGTAGTTGGCGCCCGTGATGTACGCCGCCCGGTCGGAGGCGAGGAAGGCCGCCAGCTCGACGATCTCCTCCGGCCGGGCGAAGCGCTTGAGGAGCGTCTTGCGGGTAATCGCGTCCCTGGCCGCCCGGTTGTCGCCGAGATCGCGGTCACTGGCCGGGGTGAGGACCGGCCCGGGGCTGATCGCCACCGCACGGATCCCGTGGCGCGCGCCTTCGAGCGCGAACTGCCGGGTCATGCCGATGACCCCGGCGTTCGCCGCGCCGTGCGCGACCATCGGGGGGACCTCACCGGCGATCATGCCGGCCATGGACGCGACGTTGATGATGACGCCGCCACCCCGCCGGACCAGGTGCGGCCACGCGAACTTCGACACGAAGAAGGGATTGTCGAGTTCGCCGGCGATGGTCACCCGCCAGTCCTCCACCGAGAAATCCGGCATCGGCCCGAAGCGGGGCCTGGCCGCGTTGTTGTAGACGACGTCGAGCCCGCCGTAGGCCGCCACGGCGTCCTCGATCAACTGCCGCGCCTGTTCCGGGTCGGTGAGATCGACGGGCGCGATGCCCGTCATGTCACCTCCGGCGCGGCGGACGAGTTCCACCGTCTCGTTGTTGGCATCCACCTGGATGTCGCACCCGACGACCTTCGCGCCTTCTCGCGCGAAGACCAGCGACGCGACCCGGCCCTGACCTCCGGCGGTGCCCGTGATCAGCACCACCTTGCCGTCAAGCGTTCCCATGGAGTTCCTCCATCCCCCTGTCCGGCGCGAACTCAGCGGGCACGCAGCGGCGCGAGTGCCGTGCTCCACGCCACGACCTGGTCCAACGTCGCGGTGAGCGAGTCGAGCTGGAAGTCGTTGGGCGTGAACACGCTGAAGTCCTTGAAGTCGGTGAAGAGCGACAGCGCCACCTGGGCCCGCACATCGGCCATCTGAAGCTCGGCGGCGATCAGGCGCAGGTGTTCCACCGCGCGAGTGCCGCCGACCGAGCCGTAGCTGACGAAACCGACCGCTTTGTTGTTCCACTCGCCGTACAGGAAGTCGATGGCGTTCTTCAGCGCGCCCGACGTCGAGTGGTTGTATTCCGGCGTCACCATGACGAAGCCGTCGAACGAGGCGATCTTGCCCGCCCACGCCATCGTGTGCGGCTGCGTGTACTGCCCCAGCGACGGCGGCAGCGCCTCGTCGAGGTGCGGGAGCTTGTAGTCGAGCAGGTCGACGAGCTCGAACTCCGCGTCGGTCCGCCGCGCGGCGACCTGGTGCACCCAGCGGGCGACGGCCTCGCCGTTGCGTCCGGGGCGGGTGCTGCCGAGGATGATCCCGATCCTGGTCATGACGATCTCCACTCTCTGCAGGTCTCTGCAGGAAATGCTTGCTTCGCGAAGAAACAATATGAGGTACTTCCTTCGTGAAGCAAGTAGACTGTGGCCATGACCACATCACAGCCGACTCCGAAGGTGCCGCCGCTGACCGCCGACGAGGAGGCGCTGGTCCGCGCGTTGCCTCGCCTGATGTACGCGCTACCCCGCGCGATCGACGCCGACATGGTGCGCGAGCAGCAGTTGCCGCTCATCGAGTGGACCGCCCTGATGCGGTTGTCGGAGGCGCCGCAGCGGCGGCTGAGGATGGGCGAGCTCGCGGTCGCCTGCGAGCTCTCCCTGAGCGGGATGACCCGCATCGTCACCGTCCTGGAGCGGCAGGGCCTGGTCGAACGGGTCAGGTGCGACGACGACGCCCGCGGGTTCAACGCCGTCATCACCGACGCCGGTCTCGTCCGTCTCGAACGGGCGTGGCCGAGCAACCTGGCGAGCGTGCGCCGGCACTTTCTCGACCACCTCGAAGGCATCGATCTCGCCCACCTCGCCCGTGCGATCCAGAACGTCGCGAGCGACGCCTGACGCGGTGGGCGGCAGGCCGAGCCCGGCGCCCCCGACATCTTCGTCCCGGCTGTCGAGGACGCGTGAGTCGGCGGATCGCTTCAGGTGCGGGCTTCGGGAGCGAGGGGGAGGGTGACGCGGAAGGCGGCGCCGGCGCCGGGGGCCGTCGCCACGCCGACCTCGCCGCCATGGGCCTCGACGAGGGACTGCACGATCGCGAGACCCAGCCCGCTGCCCCCGGACGGCGGCGTACGGGAGGGGTCGGCGCGGTAGAGGCGCTCGAAGCGGTTGGCGAGCGTCCTGGTCACGCGGCGGGAGCCCGGGGTGTCAGACGGACCTCGACATCCGCGTCCAGAGCGCTCGCGAGGCGCTCGATGACAGGCAGGGTGGGAACCGTCCCTCCGGCCTCGAACCGCGCCACCGCCGACTGGGTCATACCGGCCGCACGAGCCAGATCACTCTGGCTCCAGCCCCGCGTCTCCCTCATGGCCCGAACCGTCTTTCCCAATTCGTACGCGAGGCGTGCGGCCTCATAGGCCTCGACCGCGCCGGGCTCACCCATCCGGCGATCCCGGAGCTCCCGCCAGCTCTCCTGCTTGCTCATACCGCTTCTTCTTCTTCCTCATCCACCGTGTGCACCGCCTCGATACAGCGGCGTAGGGCCCGACGAGCCCGCTCTACCTCACGCTCCTCGCGTGGCCTGGTCTTGTGAAACACCGTCAAGAGCACGATTCTGCGCCCGGGTGCGATCCAATACGTGATGCGCACCGCGATGTCGTCGAGATAGAACCGCAGCTCGCGCAACTTGCCGTCGAGTTGCTTGCTGTACGGCTCCCCGAGCAGGGGCCCCTCCGACGCGAGCAGATCGACATAGAACGCCACCTTCGCGAACGCTGCGGCAGAGAGGCCTTCAAGCCACCGCCGAACCTCTGGTTCGAGTTCGACTGTAACCCCAATTCATAGCATCAATGCTATGACCAATAAGGACGCTGTGCAGTGCTATCACTACTTCGCGCGACCAGCGATTCCGGCAACTCCCCAGCGGAGTCGGCCCGGACAGCGGCTCAGGAAGGGGACGACCGGCGCCGGAAGCGGTCACCGGCGGGGGAAGGGGACCTCGTAGGCGGGTGGACCGCCCGGCATCGCCGCCAGATCGTCTTCGGTGACGTCGCAGGCGAAGGCAGGGCCCGGCCGACGGGGGTCCCAGCCCCGGCGCAGAGCCAGGCGGACGGCGGCCGCCACGAGTGCCGGCCGTACGGCCGTCGTCCGCGCCCCCAACCAGGCGTCCGGCCGGAAGAAGGGGAGCGACACCAGGAGCGCCCTGCCCGGCCCTTCCGCCGGCTGGACCGCGAAGGTCATCGGCGACCAGCCGTTCCCCTGGCTGTAGGTGGGCTTGCGGCGGATCCGCCACCGGTAGGCGACGCCGTCGACCGTGATCGGCCGCGAGCCCTTTCCGGGAATCGTCACGGACACCTCCTGGCCCTCAAGTTGCATTCCGGAGGACACGTGAGTCAACGGAAATCGCGGTCAGGTGCGGGCTTCGGGGGCGAGGGGGAGGGTGACGCGGAAGGCGGCGCCGGCGCCGGGGGCCGTCTCCACGCCGACCTCGCCGCCATGGGCCTCGACGAGGGACTGCACGATCGCGAGACCCAGCCCGCTGCCCCCGGACGGCCGCGTACGGGAGGGGTCGGCGCGGTAGAAGCGCTCGAAGACCCGGGCGGCCTGCTCGGCGGTGAGACCGGGGCCCTTGTCCGCCACCTCGAAGTACGCCGTGCCGTCCCGGCTTCCGACGCGTACGGTGATCGGCGTCCCCTCGGGCGTGTGGGTCCTGGCGTTGCTCATCAGGTTGCCCACGACCTGCCGCAGCCGCACCTCGTCACCCGAGACGATCAGCGCCGCGTCCCCTTCGACCAGGAGCGAAACGCCGCGCTCGGGGCAGAGGGTCCTGGCGTCGTGGACCGCGTCGGCCGCCAGGGCCAGCAGGTCCACCGGTTGCATGCGCAGCGGGCGCTGCTGGTCGAGCCGGGCGAGCAGCAGGAGGTCGTCCACCAGCAGGCCCATGCGGGCGGCCTCGCTCTCGATGCGCGACATCAGCCGGGTGACGTCGGCGTCCGGCACCTGCCGGTGGAACTCGGCGAAGCCCCTGATCGAGGTGAGCGGCGTGCGCAGTTCGTGCGAGGCGTCGGCCACGAAGCGGCGCATGCGCGCCTCCGACTCACGGGCCTTGGCCTCCGACTCGCGCGCCTTGGCCTCGGACTCACGGGCCTTGGCCTCGGACTCACGGGCCGCCGTCTCGGAGGCCGCCCGCGCCTGGAACGCCGCCTCGACCTGGGCGAGCATGCCGTTCAGCGCGCGGGCGAGCCGCCCGACCTCGGTACGCGGGTCGCGGTCGGGGATCCGGCTGCCGAGGTTCCCCCGGGCGATGGCGTCGGCGGTCGCCTCGATCTCCGCCAGTGGCCGCAGGCTGCGCCGTACGATCACGACGCCGACGACGGCGAGCACGACCATCAGGGCGCCGCCGACCAGTGCCTCGATGAGGGCGAGCCGCGAGGTGATCTGCCCGACCGAGGCCATGTCCACGGCGACGACCACCGCGCCCGGGCCGTCGACGGGCACCACCCGGGCCCGCCACCGGCCGTCGCCCGACACCGCCGGCACCGTCACCGGCCTCTCCGCGGTCACGGCGCCGGGGCCCGGCAGGTCCTCCACGCCCATGCCCGCCTGCGCGAGCACCGTCCTGCCGCCGGTGTCGCGGATCTCCACCCGTCCCTCGGGCGGCACCCTGAGCCGCGCGAACGCGGCGGGACCGCGGCCGAGCCGGATCTCGGTCTCGTGCGCCAGCATGCCGACCTGCATGTCGACCCGGCTGACCAGGTAGTCGCGCAACACCGAGACGCTGCCCACGCCGATGACCGCGAGGGCCACCGCGACCAGCGCGAGCATGGCCGCGCTGAGCCGGATCCGCAGCGGCGTGCGCCCCGACACGGCTCAGGCGCCGGCAGGTGGTGTCCGCATGACGTAGCCGACGCCGCGCAGCGTGTGGATGAGCCGGGGATGGGCCCGGGAGTGGGCGCCGTCGAGCTTGCGGCGCAATACCGACACGTACGACTCGACGATCCCGGCGTCGCCGCGGAAGTCGTAGTCCCACACGTGATCGAGGATCTGGGCCTTGGACAGCACCCGGCCGGTGTTGCACATGAAGTAACGCAGCAGCTTGAACTCCGTCGGCGACAGGGACACGGCCCGGCCGCCGCGCCAGACCTCGTGGGACTCCTCGTCCAGCTCGATGTCGGCGAAGGTCAGCCGCGGCGGGGCGGCCAGCGGGTCCCCGGCGGTCCGGCGCAGCACGGCCCGGATGCGGGCGACGACCTCCTCCAGGCTGAACGGCTTGGTCACGTAGTCGTCGCCGCCGAGCGTCAGGCCCCGGATCTTGTCCTCGGTGGCGTCCCGCGCCGTGAGGAAGACCACTGGGGTGTGGCTGCCGCCGCCGCGCAGCCTGCGCACGATGTCGAACCCGTCCATGTCGGGCAGCATGACGTCGAGCACGATCAGGTCCGGGCGGTGCCGCCGGGCAGCGGCGACCGCCTCGCCGCCGTTGGACGCGGTGTGGACCTCGAATCCGGCGTACCGGAGACTGGCGGCCAGCAGTTCGAGGATGTTCGGCTCGTCCTCGACGATCAGCAGCCGGGCTTCGGGAGATTCAGCGACCATGGCGGCAGAACTCTAGACCTAGCTTGTTAAGGGAACCGTTAAAGCGATGTGCCTGGCGATGGCGAGGCTGCTCGTCGCCGCGGGCGAGGGCGCGTTGCGCACCAGCACGATCCGGCCGCGCACGTCGATGACGAAGTCGTCGAGCAGCCCGCCGTCCCGTGACACGGCCTGCGCGCGCACGCCGCCCTCGGTGCGTACGAGGTCGGCCGAGGACAGGGCGGGCACGTACCGCCGGGCGGCGGACACGAAGGCGCGTTTGATCAGTGAGCCGTACACCTCGCGCAGACCGGTCCGCCAGTGCTCGGCCGCCAGGCGCCGGGTGCCCGGCCAGGACAGGATGCCGCGCAGGTCGCGGGCCGAGGCCCGGCGCCACGAGTAGCCCTCCAGGGCGAGCGCCGGCACGGCGTTGGGCCCCACCAGGACCTCCCCGTCGATCCGGCGGGTCAGGTGGACGCCGAGAAAGGGGTAGCGGGGGTCGGGAACGGGATAGATGAGCCCATTCACCAGGTCACGCGCCGAGCCGGCGAGCCGGTAGTACTCCCCGCGGAACGGGACGATCCGCACGTCTCCGCCCGCCCTCGCCAGGTCCGCCACGCGGTCGGAGCCGAGACCGGCGCAGGAGATCAGGCGGTCGAAGGTGAGCCTCTCCGGTCCGGCCACCACCGCGACGCCGTCCGTGGTCTGCCGGATCGCGCGTACGGGGCGCGAGAGCCGTACGGACCCGCCGGCCTCGGCCACGTCGGCGGCGAGGCGGCGCGCTACCGCGGAGAAGTCGGTGATCGCGGTGTGCGGCGAGTGGACGGCGGCGACCCCGACCGCGTACGGCTCCACCTCCCGCAGGCCGATCGCGTCGAGTTCGACGATCCCGGGCACGCCGTTCTCCCCGGCCCGCTCGGCGATGCGGCGCAGCCCCGGCAGTTCGGCCCGGGTGGAGGCCACGACGAGCTTGCCCACTTCGTCGTACGGCAGGCCGTGCTCGGCGCAGTACTCGCGCAGCATGGCCGCGCCCTCCCGGCAGAGGGTCGCCTTGAGCGAGCCGGGCTGGTAGTAGATCCCGGCGTGCACGACTCCGCTGTTGTGCCCGGTCTGGTGAGCGGCGACGCGGGGCTCCTTCTCCAGGACGGTCACCTCGGCGCCCGCCCGCGCCATCTGCCGGGCCACGGCCAGACCGAGGATCCCGGCGCCGACGATCCCGATCCTCATGTCCGTACCGTTGTCGACAGCATGCCGGCCATTGTCTCAGCCGGAGCCGCTCCACGGTGATCGAACCTGTGTTCGGTACGATGGCGGCGTGTACGTGCCACCCGGCTGGCCGCCGGAGGTGCGCCCTCCGGGCAGCCCCGAATGGGAGGTCTCGGCCGTGTCGTGGCTGCTCGACGCGGTGCCCCCGGACTACCGCGCGTACGGCGTGCTGCGCCGCCACCCTCTCGCGCTCGCCCGGATGGCCCGCCAGCAGGTGGCGGCCTCGATCCAGGCGGCCAGGGAGGGATACCGCGGGGCGGCGGTGGAACTGAAGGAGCACCTGCCTCCGCACGCGGTCGAGGCGGTCCTGGACGCCTACCGCCAGGAGGGCCCCCGGCTCGTACGGCTGGCCGAGTCGATCGCGCTCGTGGAGCGCGCGCTGCGCGGCGAGCACTTCCTCCCCCGGCTGTGAATCCGCTCTTATTTCCGGACAGAGGGGGCATAACCGCCCAAAAGAGGAAATCGGGGGTTAGCCATGACCACAGAGGGAGCGACCAAGACCGCCGGCCAGGTCATGCACGAGGGCGCCGAGTGCATCGGCGAGCACGACAGCCTTCGCAGGGCCGCCGAGATGATGCGCGACCTGAGCGTCGGCGCCCTGCCCATCTGCGGGGAGGACGACCGGCTCAAGGGCATCATCACCGACCGCGACATCGTGATCAAGTGCTGCGCCGAGGGCAAGGACCTCGACCAGACCACGGCGAGCGAGCTCGCCCGCGGCCTCGTCTGGGTGGACGCGGGCGCCAGCGTCGAAGACGCCCTGACGAAGATGGAGGAGCACCAGATCAAGCGCATGCCGGTGATCGACAACCACCGGATCGTCGGGATGATCACCGAGGCCGACCTGGCCAAGGAACTGCCCGACAGCAAGCTCGCGGAGTTCGTGCACCGCATCTACGCGCGGAGCTGACTCTCGCGACCGCTCTCCGGGCCGGTGTCGCCGGGAACGGCGGCCCGGCCCTCCTCGTGCCCCGTCCCCGCGGCGTCGCGAACGACTCAGGACACTAACGACGTCCCGGTGTGACAAGCCCGGACTCGTAGGCGTGCACGACCAGTTGGGCGCGGTCACGAGCGCCCAGCTTGGCCATCGTCCTGCTGACGTGGGTCTTGACGGTGGCATGGCTGATCGACAGGTGGCCGGCGATCTCCTCGTTGGACATCCCCGTCGCGACCAGCGACAGGACCTCGCGCTCCCGGTCGGTCAGCCGTTCGAGGCCGGGTCCCGGCACGGGCCTGGGCGGGGTGGAGACGTACTCCTCGATCAGCCGCCTGGTGACCGATGGAGACAACAGCGCCTCGCCGTTGGCCGCCACCCGCACCGACTGCAGCAGGTCGGCCGGTTCGATGTCCTTCACCAGGAATCCGCTGGCCCCGGCACGCAGGGCGGCGAAGAGGTACTCGTCGAGGGCGTAGTTGGTGAGAATGACCACGCGCACCGAGTCGAGCTCCGGGTCGGCGCCGATTCTCCTCATGGCCTGGATGCCGTCCAGCAGCGGCATCCGTACGTCCAGCAACGCCACGTCGGGCAGCAGAGCACGGCACAACTCGACGGCCTCGCCGCCGTTGCCCGCTTCCGCGACGACCGTGACGTCCCCCGCCATCTCCAGCAGTGCTCGGAAACCGGCGCGGATCAGTGGCTGGTCGTCGGCCAGCAGCACCCGGATCACGGGGCGCCCACCGTCGGCAGTTCGGCCCGTACGGCGAAGCCTCCCCCCGATCGCGGCCCAGCTGTGAGCGAGCCGCCGAGGGCGACCGCGCGCTCACGCATCCCGATCAACCCCATCCCGTTCTCCGCCGTCCCTGTCGTGGTCTCTCCGTCGTCCTGGATGCTTAGTCTGATCATCTCAGCCGCATATTCGATCGTCACGGTGACGGAGGCGGCCCCGGCGTGCCGCAGCACGTTGGTGAACGCCTCCTGCACGATGCGGTAGGCGGCCCGGTCGACCTCTGCGGGCACCTCCCTGCGCGTGCCGATGGTCAGCGTCCTGACCGGCAGCCCTGCCGCTTCGGCCCTGTCCACCAGCCGGGACAGTCTGGCCAGCCCCACCTCCGAGCCGTCGGGATCGGCGTGACGCAGGACGCCCAGCGTGCCGCGCAGCTCGTGCATCGCCTCCTTGCCGGACTCCTTGACCGCGAGCAGCGCCCGGCGGGCCAGGGCCGGATCCCGCTCCAGAGTCTGCAGGGCGACGGAGGTCTGGACGTTGATGACGGAGATGGTGTGCGTGAGCGTGTCGTGGAGCTCTTGGGCGATCCACAGGCGCTCCTCCCCGGCCCTGCGAAGAGCGGCCTCCTCCCTGGTGAGTTCGGCCTGGATCGCTCGTTGTTCGACCTCTTCGAGGTAGGCGCGCCGGTTCTTGACCACCTCGCCGAGCACTACCATCGCCACCAGCCAGCCGCTGAGCAGGCTGACGCCCCCGGGTTCCGGATCGGTTCCGGCCAGTGCGACCGGGATGGCGACGCCGGAAGCCAGTGCCGTTGCAAGACCGATCGCCAGGCGGCGCCGCCCCAGAGCGGCCGCCGTGTAGATCGCGATCAGGGCGGGCCCGGCGGCGAAGATGCCCGGGTAACGCGCGCCGTAGTAGGCGACGGCGCAGCCGACCGCGACCACGCCGACCGGCACGGGAGCGCCACGCCGCCAGGCGAGCACCAGACACGACACAACGATCAGCGTCAGGCCGAGCGGGTCCAGCGATCGCTCCGTGAGACCTGAGCTGGACAACCTGCCATAGGTGCCCGCGACGCCGAGCGTGAGCATGGCCGCGGTGATCAGCACATCGGTCTTCCGGGGGTGCACGCCTGTCACGCTAAGCCACGGCGCAGGCCGAGCCCACCCGCGCAGGGATGACCTGGTGCCTGCGTCCCAGGTCGTACTCGTGCTCCGCGTCGCCGTGCCCTACACCCTGGGATGTACGGCGGAGCGCCGACCTCAGTCTGACGATCTTCGGCTCGAGGCGCAGCAGCATGCCGTGCATGAGCGTCTCACCTGTTCCGCCGCAGGCGGGCCTGGGCCGTGGGCCCGATTGGATCACCTGGCCGCTGCGGTCGGCCGCCGTGCTGCACCTGTTCGGCGTGCTCACGCAAGCCGTACTCGCCGGACTGTTCGTCACGGGTGACGTGGACATGCTCGCCTGGCATCGCACCAACGGCGGGTTCACTCATGTCATGCTCTACCTCCAGCTGGTGGCCTCGATCCTGCTGTGGCGACCGGCGCGCGGGCCGGCGTGGCCCGCCCTGGCCGCGGCCGGGCTCGTGGCCGCCGAAACCCTTCAGGTCATGGCCGGGCAGGAGCGCGTCCTGGCAGTGCACTTCCCGCTCGGCATGGCCGTTTTCGGCGCCACGACCATGCTGACGGTCCTGGTCTGGCAGGTGACGCGATGATCTCCCGTCGCGGCTTCCTCGGGCTGCTCGGCGGGGCCGGCCTCACGGTCACCGGCTGCGGCGCTCTGGCGACCGAGGCGGCCGGTGAGAGCCTGACGAGCGCGTTGCCGTTGCCCGCCCGGTTCACCGTGCCGCTCCCGATCCCCGCGACCGCCGTTCCGGTACGGCCCGGCCGTTACGAGGTCGTTCAGCGCGCGGCCAAGGTAGAGATCATCCCCGGCACCGCAACCGAGATCTGGGGCTACGACGGCACGTTCCCCGGGCCGACCTTCGACCTGAGAGCAGGCGATCGTACGGTCATCCGGGTCCGCAACGAGCTGCCCGTGCCCACCTCGACACATCTGCACGGAGGAGTCACCCCGCCGGAGTCCGACGGCTACCCCACAGACGTGGTGATCGCGGAGGGGCGGGGGTTCCGCCCGCCACAGGGCGATCACTCCCACCACGACCTGCCGCAGTGGACCTTCCATGAAGGTGCCGGAGACTACGTGTATCCGCTGGAGCAGCGTGCCGCCACGCTCTGGTATCACGACCATCGGATGGACTTCACCGCGCCACAGGTATGGCGTGGCCTGGCCGGTCTCCTCGTGGTTCGCGACGACGAGGACGACGCGCTGCCGTTGCCGAAGGGTGAGCGGGACATCCCTCTGATGATCTGCGACAGGGCGTTCGAGGAGGACGGCTCCTTCCGCTATCCGTCCCTGGATCCGACCCTGCTGACGCGGCCAGGAGTGGGTGACGCCTTCATGGAGGGAGTCGAGGGCGACGTCATCCTGGTCAACGGCGCGCCCTGGCCTTTCCTCGAGGTCGACGCCGTCCGATACCGCCTGCGACTGCTCAACGCCTCGAACGCACGCCGTCTCCGGCTGCGGTTGACTCCCGGCGGCCGGTTCGTCCAGGTCGGCAGCGATCAGGGGTTGCTGACCGCTCCCCTGACGCACGACGCGATCGCCATCTCCCCGGGAGAGCGCTTCGATGTCATCGTGGATTTCTCCGGCCACCCCGTCGGCACCGAGGTGACCATGGTCAACACCTTGGGCGCGGGTGCCGCGCGCGATGTGATGCGGTTCCGCGTGCGGCGCGGAGCCGCCGACGACAGCGCGATCCCGAAGCGGCTGTCCCGGGCCGAGCCGGTCGCCGCGGCGGTCGCCACCCGCGTCTTCGACTTCCGCCGCACGGGTCAGGGGGGAGCCGGGTCCTGGACGATCAACGGACGGCGCTTCCGGCCAGGGCGGCCGCTGGCCACCCCTCGCCTGAACACCAGCGAGATATGGAGGTTCACCGGCGACTTCCATCACCCCGTGCACGTCCATCTGGCCCGATTCCGGGTGCTCGCACGGAACGGCAGGCCGCCGGCGGCGACCGACGCCGGCTGGAAGGACACGGTGGACGTGCGGCCCTACGAGGTCGTCGACGTCCTGGTCCGTTTCGAGGGCTACCGGGGGCGCTACATGCTGCACTGCCACAACCTCGAGCACGAGGACATGGCGATGATGGCCGATTTCGAAGTCGTCTGAAGGCCGTCAGCGGCCCGTCACCTCAGCGGCCGGTGCGGTAGGCGACGAACGTGATGATCCCGATCGCCCCGAGAGCGACCGCCACCCATAACACCGGCATCGGCACGCCGAGCAGGCCGTCCCCGGCGGCCGCCTCGCTCGACGCCGTGACCGCCCTCGGCCGGGCGGAGGTCCGGGCGGGGCGGGGAGAGGGACTCGGGCGGGCGGAGCCCGGCAGCGGCACCCGGTAGACCGGGCTGTCCTCCCCCTCGCTCCCGGTGAGCAGGGCCGTCCCGTCCCGGGTGTACGCGATCGACTCGGCCTGCTTGAGCGGTGGCATCGTGACGTGCGCGAGCAGCTTTCCTGGCGAGCGGTAGACGGACGCCGAGAAGTACGTGCGGATGACGAAGCTCGACCCGTCGGGGGCGTACGCCGCGTCGGTCGCCATGATCGGCGCCGGCCCCACCCTCCGCAGCACGTTCACCTTGTCGGCGCGAAGCTTCGCCGGCGCGGCGTAGACGCCGCCGGAGAACTCCTTGCTGACGATGTACAGCCGGCCCGATCGGGGGTCGACCATCACTCCCTCGGCGTTGCGAGGCCCGTCGGCGTACCGGAAGCGGTACCGGGTCGCCCGCAGCGTCGCGTCCTCCATCGTCCGCGGCTCGACGACCTTGTAAACGGACACGTCCGGCCAGGCGCCGTCCATGTTGTCCCCGATGTCGGCGATCCACAGCACGCCGCGGCCGGTCGCGCGGTCGGTGGAGGCCGCGATGCCCTCCCAGTCCCGGGCTTCGGCGTTCCCGATCGTGAACGTCGCCCGCGTGCGGCCGTCCGGGCCGATCGCGTAGATCTGCGGACCGTGGCCGCTGTCGTTGTGGGTGTAGACGATGCCCTTGTGCGTGGGCGAGACGGCCAGGCCGCTCGACTCGCCGACGCGCTCGTCCCGGATCCGGAACTGCGGCCGGTCTCCGTCGTCGGCCCGGGCGGCCGTGCCCGGGACGACCGCTCCGGCGGCCGCGAGGAGAGCCAGGACGGCCCGCGGAATCCGTCTCGTCCGAGTCCGCCCCGTTGCGCGCCCCATGCGGCCATCATTCCCGATGTCCGCTGCGCGTGCGGCGGACGACATGCCCCCGGCCGTCCCGGATTCGGTCAGGGGCGGACATCTGACAGGCGATCAGCGCAGGGCGGCGTAGAAGTCGCGCAGGTCGGCGGCGAGCACGTCCGGCCGCAGGTGGGCGGCGTAGTGGCCGCCCCCACCGTAGGACCGCCAGTGCACGATGTTCTTGTGGTCGCGCTCGGCGAAGGTGCGCATCGACACGAAGTCGCCCTCGAACATCGCCAGGCCGAGCGGGACCGTCGTCGGCTCCTTGGGGTGCTCGGCGTGCGCGTCCTCGTAGTAGAACCGCGTCGCTGACGTGGCGGTGCCGGTCGCCCAGTAGAGCATCGTGTTGGTCAGGATGAAGTCGTCGTCGACGTCCTCGCCGAACAACTGGGCGTTCCAGCCGAGCAGCCCGGCCGGCGAGTCGAAGATCCCGTACGACAGCGTCTGCGGCTGCTGCGAGTGGACCATGTTGAACGACATCTTGTTCTCGTAGAACCACTGCAGCACCTCGAGGCCCTTGCGCTCCTCGTCGGTGAGGTTCGCCATCTCCGCCGGGTCGCCGGAGGGGAACGAGTAGATCTGCGTGACGTGGACGCCGACGACGTGCTCGGGGTCCACCCGGCCCACCTCGGGCGAGACGAACGAGCCGCCGTCGTTGCCCACCGCGCCGTACCGGTCGTAGCCGAGCCGGCGCATGAGCTCCGCCCAGGCCCGGGCCGTACGGAACCGGTTCCAGCCCCGCTCCCTCGTCGGGCCGGAGAAGCCGAAGCCGGGCAGCGACGGGATCACCAGGTGGAACGCCCGCGCCGGGTCCTCCGGGTTCGTCAGCGGCTCGATGACCTTGAGGTACTCCACGATCGAACCCGGCCAGCCGTGGGTCAGGATCAGCGGGAGCGCGTCCTCGTGCGGCGACCGTACGTGCAGGAAGTGGATGTTCTGTCCGTCGATCTCGGTCGTGAACTGGGGATACCGGTTGATCTCGGCCTCGTGGGCGCGCCAGTCGTACCCGTCGCGCCAGTAGGCGGCCAGCCGCTTCACGTACTCGACCGGCATGCCGTAGTCCCAGCCCGCGCCGGGGATCTCGTCGGGCCAGCGGGTGCGGCCGAGGCGGTCCTTCAGGTCGTCGAGGTCGGCCTGCGGGACGTCGATCCGGAACGGCGTGATCTGCGTGTTCTCGCTCATGACGCCGACACTACGGACCCTTCAGGACAGGCTCTGTCCTGAAGCGCCGCCAGACTGGAGCAATGTTGGAGACCTCGGCGCGGTTGCTGCGCCTGCTGTCGTTGCTCCAGGCGACCCGCGACTGGCCGGGCAGGGCTCTCGCCGAACGGCTCGGCGTGAGCGAGCGGACGGTGCGCCGCGACGTCGACCGGCTGCGCGAACTCGGCTATCCGGTGGAGTCGACCCGGGGCACTGACGGCGGCTATCGGCTGGTCGCCGGGACCGCGATGCCGCCCCTGCTCCTCGACGACGAGGAGGCGGTGGCCGTGGCGATCGGGCTGCGGGCCGCCGGCGGCGTGGCGGGCGTCGAGGAGGCGGCCGAGCGCGCCGCCGCCAAGCTCGAGCAGGTGCTGCCGTCGCGCCTGCGCCGACGGGTCGGCGCCCTGCAGGCGTACACCGAACCGGTGCCGCCCGACCGGCCGGGTCCGGCGATCGACCCGGCCGTCCTGAACGCGCTGGCCGCCGCCTGCCGCGACCGCGAACGGCTGCGGTTCGACTACCGGGGCCACGACGGCTCCCCGGGCGTACGCGTGACGGAGCCGCATCGGCTCGTGTCCTGGGGCCGCCGCTGGTATCTGGTGGCGTGGGACGTCGACCGCGACGACTGGCGCACGTTCCGGGTGGACCGGATCGCGCCGCGCACGCCCACCGGTCCGCGCTTCCCGCCCCGCGACCCGCCCGAAGGCGGCGCGGCCGCGTACGTCGCCCGGGGCGCGTCGGCGGCGGCCTGGCGGCATCACGCCCGGGTGCTCGTCCACGCCCCGGCCGAGGAGGTCGCGGCGCGGATCAACCCCGCCGTCGGCGTCGTGGAGGACGTCGACGACCACACCTGCGTGCTCGTGACCGGCGCCGACACCCTGAACGCGCTCGCCGTCCACCTCGGCCTGCTCGACCTCGACTTCGAGGTCACCGGCCCGCCGGAGCTGGTGGACCACCTGCGCGCCCTCACTGCCCGCTACGCCCGCGCCACGCCGGGGACGGCCGAGGGGCACCACGGGGTCTCGTGATCGGGGAGCGAAGCGGCGTTCACCCTAAACTCCTCGTGGTTGCACGGCGAAAGAGTTCCACAGGTGGGAGCAGAGGGTGGAGTTCCGGATTCTCGGCCCCATCGAGGTGCGCGGCGACGACGGGCTCCCCGTCGACCTGGGCCGGGGGCGCCCGCGTGCCATCCTGGCGCGGCTTCTCGCGGCACGCGGCACCGTCGTCTCCACCGACGCCCTCATCGCGGACCTGTACGGCGAGGATCCTCCGCGGGGGGCGCGCGCCACGCTGCACGCCTACATCGCGAACCTGCGCCGTGTCATCGAGCCCGGCCGGGAGCCGCGCGCCGCACCCGAGCTGCTCCTGTCCAGGTCGTCCGGCTACCTGCTCGCCACCCGGGACGTCGACGCGATCCGCTTCACCGGCCTGGTGGAGGCCGCGGAGACGGTCCCGCCGGGTGAGGCGCTGGTCGCCCTGGACGAGGCGCTCGGACTCTGGCGCGGCACCGCCTACGGCGATCTGGCCGACGAGCCATGGGCGGTCACCGAGACGAACCGGCTGGCCGAACTGCGCCTGGTCGCGGTCGAGCGGCGCGCACGGGCGCTGCTCGCCCTCGGCCGTCCCCAGGCGGTGATCGACGACCTCGGCGCCGAGACCGCGGAGCATCCGCTGCGGGAGCGCCTGTGGTCCCTCCTCGCCCTGGCGCTGTGGCGTGCCGGCCGGCGCGACGACGCCCTGTCCGCGACGCACCGGGCGAGGGACGCGCTCGAGCGGCTCGGGCTGGACCCGGGTCCCGAGTTGCTGGCGGTCGAGACCGAGATCCTCCAGGACACCGCCGCGCTCCGGCCCGTGCCCTCCGCCGCCATCGGCAGGGAGCGGGAACTGGCCGAGCTGAAGACGCTGCTCGACCGGACGGACCACGAGGGGATGGCCATCGCCGCGGTGACCGGCGAACCGGGAATCGGCAAGACGTTCCTGCTCGACGCCCTGCGCCGCCACTGCGAGGACCTGGGCTATCTCGTCCTCAGCGGCAACTGCCACGAAACCCGCGCAGCTCCGCCCCTGTGGCCGTGGCTCCAAGTGCTGGACGCGCTCGCCCTCGTGTGCCCGCCGCCCGACCGGCCGGCGCTGGCCGGTCTCCTGGACGAGGAGGCGCCCACCGGCACCACGGAGGCCGCCAGGCTCCGCCGCAACCAGGCCATCGCCCAGTGGCTCGCCGCCGCCGCCCGCTCACGTCCGACGCTGATCGTCCTGGACGACCTGCACTGGGCCGATCCCGCCTCACTCGAACTGCTGAGGGACGTGGTCATGCTGACCGAGGGCGCGGCCCGGCCCGTGCCCCTCACCCTGGTCACGGCCTTCCGCGACGCGATGTTCACCGGCGCCGCGGCGTCCGGCGGCACCCAGCCCGCGCGCGGCCTGACCGTGGACGAGCTGCTGAGCCGCATCACCCGGTACGAGCTGCTCAGGATCCACCTCACCGGGCTGGAGGCCGGCACCGTACGGGCGATCGCGGCGGACATGGGAACCGACCTGGACGAGACGACGGCGGGGCGGCTCACCGCGCGCACCGGCGGCAACCCGTTCTTCGTGCGCGAGAGCGTGCGCCTGCTCGCCCAGGGCCGGACGCTGGACGCGGTCCCCCCGGCGGTGGCGGACCTCATCCGGCGGCGGATCGCCCTGCTCCCCCCGGAGACCGGCGAGGCCCTGAGGATCGCCGCCGTGATCGGCCGGACCTTCGACCCCGCCGTCGTCGCCGAGGCCGGGCGCGCGGAGACGTACGACGCGCTCGACCACGCGGCGCGGGCGGGTCTGGTCGCCGCGCGGGCCCATCGGATGACGTTCGCGCACGACCTGGTGCGGGAGACCCTGCTCGCGGACATCCCGCCGCTCAGGAAGGCGGCGTTGCACCGCGACGTGATGACCGCGCTGGCCTCCCGCCCCGGGAGCGACGTGACGGCGATCGCGCACCACGCCGTCGAGGCCGGCCCGGCCGCCTACCGCGAGGCGGCGCACTGGGCGCGGGCGGCGGCCGAGCAGGCGAGTCTGCGCATGGCCTTCGAGGAGGCGGCCGCGTGGTGGGGCCGGGCGATCACCGCGCACGGCGCCTGCGCCGGTGACCCTCTCGACCATGTAAAGCTGCTGCTCCGTCAGGTTCGCGCCCTGCTCGACGCGGGGGACCTGTTCGGGGCCCGGCAGGCCCGGGCCGAGGCCGTACGCGCCGCCGACCGGGCCGGAGCGGGACCCGAGCTGACCGCCCGCGCGCTGACCGCGCTCGACGCCCCCGCGAAGTGGACGCTGCGCGACCCCTACGAGGCGGTGGAGCTGCGGCTGGTGCACCGCTTCGAGACCTGCCTGCGGGCGCTGCCGGAGGACGACAGCCCGGAACGCGCCCGCCTGCTGGGCGGCCTGGCGCAGGAGCTGTACGACGGGACGGACAACCCCCGCTGCGACGCACTCTCCGCCCAGGCGGTGCGGATGGCCCGCCGGTTGGACGACCCGGTCCTGCTGATGGGCATGCTCAACGCGCGGCACCTGTCCCTCCCCCAGCCGCTGCACGTCGGCGAGCTGCGGGACATGACCGACGAGCTGCACGCGCTGGCGCTGCGGACGGAGTCCCCGGGCTACGAACTGCTCGCGCAACTGCTGTACACCAACGCCAGGCTGGAGACCTTCGACGTCCGGGGCGCGGACGAGGCCGCCGCACGGTGCGACGAGATCCTGGAACGGCTGCCGCTGCCGTGGCCCCGCTTCCAGCACACGATGTGGCGGGCCGTACGGCTCACCCTCGACGGCCGGTTCGACGAGGCGGACGCCATGTACGACGAGGCCGTACGCCAGATCGGCGCCATCGACATGTGGCACGCCGACGGTCTCGTCGCCATGGGACGCGTCATGCTGCACTACCACCGCGGCACCATCGCGGACGCCGGGCCGTACATCGACCGCACCGCCGCCTTCCACCCCTCCATGGGCAGAGACGCCCGCATCCTGCGGCTCTGCGCGCAGGGCCGGACGGAAGAGGCGGCTGAGCTGGCCCGGGGCGGCCGGCAGGCGCCGCCCAAGGACTGGTCGTGGCTGAACACGACCTGCCTGCAGGCGGCGGCCCAGGCCGCCCTCGGCCAGGCCGGCGCCTGCCGCCTGACCTACACGGCGCTGCTGCCCTTCAGCGGGCGCGTGTCCGCCTGGTCGGGGGTCATGTGCCTGGGGCCGGTCGACTGGTACCTCGCGTTGCTCGCCACCGCCATGGACGACGCCGTCGCGGCACGGCGGCACCGCGAACTGGTGGCCCGGCTCGCGGGCGAGAACGGGCTGACCTGGTGGCGGGACCGTGCCGCCGCTTTGTGACCGCAGTCGCGACCAAGACGAACCAAGACAGGCCAAGAGCGGTCAAGAGAACCCCAAACGGCGCTCTCCAGGATGGGTGCAGGGCCGCAGGTCGCGGCCCCGCACAACCAGATGGGGGAAATGTCATGCGTGACATTCTCAAGATCGAGGACCTGCCCGCGGGCGTCACCGAGCTCTCGGGCGCGGCGCTGGAGACCGTCGCCGGCCTGGACATCGTCCAGGACGACGGCAGTGTGATCAGCGCGAGCATGAGCCCCGGGACGGGCTACGTGTCCAGCTCCTACGCCAACGGGACGAAGACCGACACCCTCCCGGCCGACCGCTGACGACGCGGTGACCGGGCCGCCGACCGAGCGCGGCCCGGTCCTGCCGACGACCGGACGACCAGGTGCGGCCGAGCCCGTCGCCCGGTCGCGGACCCAACGAACGGGGAGCCGGTGCCCGCGGGCGCCGGCTCCCCGCCGCATGTGGGCAAGGAGGGCCCAGACGTGTTGATGATCATCAGCGGTTCGCGCGACGACTCGGTGCACGCCGTGCTGCCCAAGCTGCGGGAGCGCGGCGTGCCGCTGCTGTGGTGGGACGAGGGCGACTATCCCGGGGCCTCCACACTCACCACTGAGCACCTCGACGGCCGATGGCGGCAGACGCTGACGCACCGGGGTGAGACGTACGACCTGTCGAAGGTCGGCGCGGTCTGGTACCGCCGTCCCGGCAGGCCGTCGGCCCCGGACGTGCGGGAGCCGTCGCAGCGGGACTTCGCCGAACACGTGGCCGCGCACGCCCTCGACGGCGCGTACGACCTCATGGTGGGGGCGAGGTGGATGCCCGCGCTGCCCCGCCACGCCCGGGCGATCGACAACAAGCTGCTGCATCTGTACCGCGCCGCCGAACTGGGGTTCACCATCGTCGACACCGTGGTGACGAACGACCCGGGCGAACTCGTCCCGGCCTGGAACCGGGCCGGCGGCCGCCTCGTCACCAAATCGATCGACTTCCGGCAGTTCACGGTGGACGGCGAGTTCGGCCACCTCTACACGGAGGTGGTGCCGCGGCGACGGCTGTCCGGCCGGCACCGGCTCCGGCACGGCCCGGCGATGCTGCAACCGCAGGTCCCCAAGGCGTACGAGCTGCGGGTGACGGTCGTCGGCGAGCGGGTCTTCGCCGCCCGCATCGACTCCCAGGCGTCCCGGCTGACCGCCGTCGACTGGCGGCACTACGACGATCCCAAGGTGGGCTACTCCGCCTACGACCTGCCGCCCGATGTCGCGGAACGCAGTGTCCGCCTGGTCGCCGGGCTCGGCCTGAGCTACGGCGCGCTGGACCTCATCGTGACTCCCGACGGCCGGTACGTGTTCCTGGAGCTCAATGTCAACGGGCAGTGGGCCTTCGTGGAGATGCTGACCGGCATGCCGATCAGCGACGCGATCGCCGACTGGCTCGCCGGCGCCACCATCCGCCCCCTCACCGAGGAATCCGCCGATGCGCACTGACCCGGAAACCACTGCCTTTCGGCCCGGACCCGCCTTCGCCGCGGACCTCGCCGACGCCGTCACGCTCCTGCGCGGACTGCCGCCCGCCCGCGACAGGGTCGCCGACGCGCACCGGCGCGTCCGGGACTGGGCCGCCCGGCGGCCGTGGCTCCACGCCGATCTCGTGGTCGACCAGCCGCCGGGAACGACCAGGGCCGGTTACGACCTGCTCCTCGCCCACCCCGAGGGCGGCACGGTCGCCCTGTCCGCCGAGGTCGACGACGGCGTCCCCTGGCTCGTCGACCACTCCACCCACTGGGCGGCGGGAAAGGTCCTCAGCGTCGACGGGCACGAGCTTCCGGTCGCGACCGCGCTGTTCACCCTCCGCGCCCTCGGCGCCCGTGACCCGCGCCTGCACGAACGACTGGTGGACCACTGCGTCCTCCTCGGCGAAATAGAGGGCGACCCCGAGCCGCTGACCGCCGCCGAGAAACAGCGGGCCGCGGACGGGTTCCGCCTCCGCCGCGGGCTCACCACCCGCACCCGGACGCTGGAGTGGCTGGCCGAGACCGGCATGTCCGAGGAGGCGTTCCGCAACCACGTCGAGACGCAGGCGCGCATCGCGCGGGTCCGCGAGCGCTTCGCCGGTGAGCCGGCCCGGCGGCATCTCGCCGAGCACCCGGAACATTTCACCGTACGGCGGGCCGCCTGGGTGACCGGACCGCGCCCGGAGCCGCTGCGCGCCCTGCTCCACGGCCCGGCGGCCGAGTTCGCGAACCGGGTGACGACGGCGCTGCTGCCGCCCGGCGACGCCGCCGGGCTGCGGCTGGAGGCCGCCGCCACGCTCACCCCCCGTCTGCCCGAGCCCTTGCGGGACGTCCCCGCCGGCGCGGCGGCCGGGCCCGTGCCCCACGACGGCGGCTATCTGGCCGGGGTCGTGTACGAGGTCGTCCCGCCGGACCCCGAGGCACCGGAGGTGCTCGACGCGGCGCGCGACGCCGCGTTCCAGGCATGGCTGGACGAGCGGCGGCGCACCGCCGAGATCCGCTGGTTCTGGCTGTGAGACGGCGAGTCCCGCTGCAGATGCAGCTCACGCGCAGCGAGTGCGGCGCGGCCTGCCTGGCCATGGTCCTCGGCGGGCTGGGCCGCCGCACGAGCCTCGCCGAGGTCCGCGAGTACCTGCCCGAGGGCGTCGACGGGGTGAGCCTGCGGGAGATGATCCAGGCCGGGGCCCGCTTCGGGCTGCGGCTGCGCGCCTGCCGCGCCCCGATGGACACCCTCGCCGGGCTGCCCGCGCCGTTCATCGCCCTGTGGGAGAACAACCACTTCGTCGTGGTCGAACGGGTGACGCCGCGCGGCGTCAGCGTCCTCGACCCGGCGCGGGGGCGCCGGCGGCTGTCGCGGCGGCAGTTCCGCGCCGGTTACTCCGGCACGGTGCTGCTCGCCGACGCCCCTTCCGGGCTCACGCCCGCCGTCAGGTCCCGGCCGTGGCGGGTGTTGCGCCCCCTGGTCGTGCCCGCGCTGGCGAACCGGGGGCTGATCATCGCGGTGCTGCTGGCCTCGCTCGGCACGCAACTCGCCGGCCTCGCCGTGCCGGTGTTCACCAAGCTCGTGGTGGACCGGCCGGTGGAGACCGACGTGACGACGCTCTCGGCGGCCGCCTTCTGCGTCGTCGCCGCGCACGCGCTGATCGCCTGGACGCGCGCCTGGGCGCTCATCAGGCTGCAGACCTCGGTGGCGGCCGAGATGATGCGCAGGCTCGTCGGCCACACACTGGCCCTTCCGTACCGCTTCTTCCAACGCCGCTCCAGAGGAGACCTGCTGAGCCGGCTCAGCGGGGTCGCGATGCTGCGCGACCTGCTCACCGAGCAGGCGCTGGCCTTCCTGTTCGACCTGTTCACCGCCGTGACCTATCTGGCGCTGCTGCTCGTGGCCTCGCCCGGGATGGCTGTGCTGACGCTCGCGGCCGCCACCCTCCAGGCCGGCGTGGTGCTGGTGACGGCCCGGCGCGGCACGCACCTGGCCCTCGCCGCGCTGCACACCAACGCCTCCACCCAGTCCGCCCTCGTCGACAGCCTGGCCGGCATCGAGGCGATCAAGGCGACCGGAGGCGAGGCGGCGGCCGTCGCCCGCTGGCGTGAACGGCACGACGAGGAACTGGCCACGGGAGCGGCCCGCAACCGGCACGTGGCCGGGGTGCAGGCGGCGAGCCACGCGCTGGGGATGGCGCTCGACCTGGGGCTGCTCGTCGCCGTGTTCGCCACCGCCGGCCACGGCGCGACGCTGGGCGACCAGCTCGCCCTGGTGTCCCTCGCCGCCTCGGCGGCCGCGCCGCTCACGTCGCTGCTCGGCATCGTGTACCAGCTCCAGCTCGCCGCGGCGCACGTCGGCAGGATCGCCGACCTGATCGGCGCGGAGCCGGAGCGGCAGGGCGGCGTCCGATTGGCCGGCGGGCTCCGCGGCGCCATCACCGTCACCGGCCTCAGCACCGGCTACGACGCGCGCAGCCCGGTGCTGCGTGACGTGTCGCTGCGCGTTCCGCCCGGTGCGCGGGTCGCGATCGTCGGCGCGTCCGGTTCCGGCAAGACCACGCTGGGGCGGGCGTTGATCGGGCTGGTCGAGCCGTCCTCCGGGCAGATCCGCTTCGACGGCGTGCCGCTGGAGGATCTCGACCGGCGGTGGCTGCGCCGGCAGGTGGGGGTCGTCACCCAGCAGCCGCACCTGTTCGCCGGCACGGTCATGGCCAACATCGCCGGCTTCTCCGGCCTGAGCAGGCAGGAGGCCGAGTACGCCGCCCGCCTGGCCGAGATACACGACGAGATCGTGCGGCTCCCGCAGGGCTACGACACCGACGTCGGCGAGGGCGGCGGGCGCCTGTCCGGCGGCCAGCGTCAGCGTCTGGCGCTGGCCCGCGCCCTGGCCGGCCGCCCCAGGATCCTGCTGCTCGACGAGTCGACCGCCAGCCTGGACGCGGCGACCGAGGAGCGCATCCGCCGGAACCTGCTACGGCTCGGGCAGACGCAGATCATCATCGCCCACCGGTTGTCGACCATCCGGGACGCCGACCTCATCGTCGTGCTGGACCGCGGCCGGCTGGTCGAGGCGGGCACCCATGACGACCTGATGGCCTACGGCGCTCACTACGCCCACCTGGTCCGCCATCAGGGTCAGCCGGCCGGGCTCGCCGCGACTCCCGCTCACTGATCCTCCTCCGGCCCAAGTCCCCGGCCAGTTGGATGCAAGTCCTTCCCTGTTGTCTGGAAGTCCGCGAAGGACTGCCCTGCCGGGAGGACGCTCATGCCCACGGACGCGGCGACGCGGACGGAGTTCCGCGTCCTCGGCCCCCTGGAGGCCCACGACGGCGAAGGCGCGCCCGTCGATCTGGGCGGGCCCGTCCAGCGGTCGCTGCTGGCCAGATTGCTGGTCGCGCGGGGAGGCGTGGTGCCGGTCGGGCGGCTCGTCGACGACGTGTACCGCGGCGCGCCTCCGGCCTGTGCCGTGGCTACGTTGCGAGCGCACGTGTCGAGACTGCGCCGGGCCGTAGAGCCGGGCCGCGCGCCGCGTACCCCGCCGTCTCTGCTGATCTCGCGTCCTCCCGGGTACGCGCTGGCGGCTTCGGACGTCGACGCCCTGCGCTTCGAAGAACTGGTGCGCGGTGCGGAAGGCCGGCCGGCGGCGGAGGCGCTGCCCCTGCTCGACGAGGCGCTGGGGCTGTGGCGGGGTCTCCCGTACGGGGAGTTCTGCGACGAGCCGTGGGCCGTCGCCGAGGTGGACCGGTTGTGGGAGCAGCGTGCGGCGGCGGTCGAGCGGCGCGCGCAGGCGTTGCTGGACCTGGACCGGCCGCAGGCGGTGATCGGCGGCCTGGAGGGGGAGACGGAGGCCAACCCGTCCCGGGAGCGGCTGTGGTGCCTGCTCGCGCTGGCGCTCTACCGCACCGGCAGGCAGGCCGACGCGCTGGCCGTGCTGCGCCGCGCCGCAGGCCGCCTGGGACGCCGTCCGGGGACGACCTCGGGCGCGGCGCTGCGGACGCTGGAAGCGGACATCCTCCGGCACGCCCCCTGCCTGGGACCCGTCCCCGCTGCCGTGGCGCACGCTCCGGAGGCCCCTGCGGAGGCCCCTGCGGAGGTCCCCCGGGAGCGGCCGCCGCTGCGCGGCCGGGAGCGGGAACTGGCGGAACTGACGACCATGCGGCCGGGCGCGGCGCCGGCGGTCGCGGCGGTCGGCGGGGAGCCGGGCATCGGCAAGACCGCCCTGCTTGCGGCCTTCCGGGAGGACCGCGCCCGGCTCGGACATCTGGTGCTGTGGGGCGGCTGTGACGACGCCGGCGAGGCGCGCCCCTTCGGGCCGTGGCGTCAGGTGCTGGGGGCGCTCCTGCGGAGCCGCCCTCCCGCTGACCGCTCCGCCCTGCGGGACCTGCTGGACGACGTGCCGCCCGCGGTCACGGCGTCCGCGCGCCGCGGCGGGGCGGTCGCCCGATGGCTGGCCGCCGCCGCACGCGAGCAGCCGCTGGTCGTCGTCCTCGACGACCTGCACCGTGCGGACCCGGCATCCGTCGAGCTGCTCGGGGACGTCCTGATCCATCTGCGCGCCGTGCCCGGCGACACGCCCGTAACCGTCGTCGCCGCCTTCCGCTGTTCCCCGCCGCAGGGCACCGCCGGGCACGCGGCCGAAGATCTGCTGTGTGCTCTGGCCCGCTACGACCTGGTGAGAGTCCGGCTCGAGGGTCTGGACGCCCGGGCGGTGGGCGCCCTCGCCGCCGATGCCGGCGTCACGCTGGACGAGCCGGCCGCGCGCCGGCTGACAGAACGAACCGGGGGGAATCCGTTCTTCCTGCGGGAGATCCTGAGCCGGCGCGCGCGGGGTCCGGTGGCGGAAACCGTGCCCGCCGCGGTGGCGGAACTCATCCGCCGGCGGGTTGCCGAGCTGGGGCCGCGGGTCGGCGCGGTCCTCGGGATCGCCGCTCTGATCGGCCGGGACTTCGACCCCGCGCTCGTCGCCGAAGCCGGCGGCGATTCGGTGTGGGACGCGTTGGACCAGGCGGCCCAGGCGGGTCTGGTCGTCTCCCGCGCCGGCCGCATGACCTTCGCCAACGACCTGGTCTGGGAGACCCTCGCCGACGAGGTCCCGCCGTCCCGGAGGGCCTCAGGCCGAGGCGCCGCCGTCGAGTGCCAGGTCGAGCCCCACCGCGAAGCCGGCGTCGTCGGAGGCCAGCCAGAGCACGGTGCCGGTGATCTCGTCGAGGGTGCCGACACGGCCGATCGGCAACTGGTCCCGGAGCCGGGCCGCCCGGTCGTCCGCGGTCTCGCCGGGGCGCATGGACATCTCCGTGTCCAGCGGTCCCGGGCTGACCGCGTTGATCCTGACGCCCGCCGCGATGTTCTCCAGCGCCGCCGTACGGGTCAGCGCGCTGACCGCGGCCTTGGACGCGGCGTAGGCGCCCAGCCCGGGAACCCTCTTGTGCGCCCCGATGTTCGAGGCGATGTTGACGATCACGCCGGAGCCCTGGGCGCGCATCGCGGCGACCTCGTGCTTCATCGCGAGGAAGGTCCCGGTCGCGTTCACCAGCATGACCCGCGCCCAGTCGTCCTCCGGCATGTCCGCGACCGTGCCTGCGGCGAAGATCCCGGCGTTGTTGACCGCGACGTCGAGGCGGCCGAACCGGGTGACGATCTCCCGGACGAGCCGGGCCACATCGGCCGAGTCGGTGACATCCACCGCGAGCGCGGCGGCCCGGCCTCCCTCGGCCTCGATCAGCTTGACGGTCTGCTCCAGCGCCTGGGGGTTGCGTGACGCCGCCACCACGACGGCGCCCTCCCGGGCGAACCCCCGGGCGACCGCCCGGCCGACGCCGGAACCCGCTCCGGTGACCAGAACCACCTTGTCCGTGAACCTCATCGTCGCTCCTCCGATCGGGGCAGCGCGACGGCGACCGTCGCCGCCGCGAGAAGGAAGACCGGGGCCATGGCGGTGAGGGCGAATCCGTAGCCCTCGGTCATGGCCCGGGTGCCGCCCGCCGGCACGTGGCCCGTGCGGGCGGCGGCGAGCGCCACGAGCACGGCGAGGCCCACCGTGGGCCCCGCCTCCATTGCGGTGTTGACCAGTCCCCCGGCCGCCCCGGCGTCCTCGGCGGGCACGTCGTCGAGGGCCGTCACAGTGGCGCCGGAGAAGGCCAGTCCCGAGGCGACCGGGAAGACCAGCAGCCCGGCGAGCACGCTTCCCCCGGCCCCGATGTCGCCGAGCAGCGCCATCGACACCGCCGCGAGCACCAGCCCGGCGACCAGCACGCGCCGCGCACCGAAGCGGCGCAGCAGGCGGCCGCTCACCGGGCCCATGACGACGACCAGGAGAAAGGGCAGGAAGGCCAGACTCGTGCGGATCGGCGACAGCCCGCGCCCCTGCTGCAGATGCAGACTGAGCAGGAACGTGGTCGCCGCGCCGGCGGCCGCCGTGACGAAGACGACGAGCAGGGCGGCGCCCCTGCGGCGGTGCGCCACGAGCCGCAGCGGCAGCAGCGGCCGCGGCGTCCTCGCCTGAAGAGCGACGAAACCGCACGTCAGCAGCAGTCCGGCGGCGGTGACGACCATCGCGCCCCGCAGAAGACCGTAGGCGAACGCGACCAGCCCCGCCGTGGCGAGCAGCGCGCCGGGCAGGTCGAGGCGGGCCGCCGTACGCGGCACGGGCGGCAGCAGGAGGGCCCCGGCGGGCACGGCTGCGACGCCGACGGCGGCGGGCAGGAGGAACGACCAGCGCCACGAGGCCACGGCGGCGACGAGGCCGGACAGCAGGCTGCCGGCGACGGCCCCGGTGGCCGACAGGGTGCCCCACACCGCCAGCGCGCGCTCGCGCTCCCGTACGTCGGGGTGAAGCCGCGTCACCAGGGAGACGGCCGCGGGGGCGGCCATCGCGGCGCCCACTCCCTGGGCGAAGCGCGCGGCGAGCAGGACGGCGTGGCCCGGAGCCAGCCCGCCCGCCGCCGACGCCAGCGCGAGCAGGGCCATCCCGGCGAGGAACATCTCCCGGGCGCCCCACCGGTCGGCGAGCCTGCCCCCGAGGAGCAGCAGCCCGCCGAAGGTCAGCCCGTACGCCGAGCTCAGCAGCGCCAGGTCCCCCTGTCCGAGGCCGAACTCCCGCTGCACGGCCGGCAGCGGCACGGTGAGGAGAGTGATCGCCGCGACGAGCGTGACCTGCGCCCCGCCGAGCACGGCGAACACCGCCGTCTTTTTAGATCGATCAGTCAATAATGAGGGCATGGCAAAGCGCACTCCTCTTTCCACGGGGAGATCAGCGGAGGAGCGCGAGGGCCTGGGCGGCGGCGTCGCGGACGCGGGCGGGATCGCCGCGGCCCTTCCCCATCACCCGCAGCCCCTGCAGGAAGACGAGCACGAATCGCGCCAGCGCCCGGGGATCGGCCTCGGCGGAGATCTCCCCTTGGGCGCGGGCGCGGATGAGCGCGGAGGTGAGCGCCGTCTCCAGGCCCGTCCAACTGGTCTCGACGAACCGGGCCACCGGCTCGTCGTCCGGCAGGAGTTCGGCCGCCGCGTTCACGATCATGCAACCCCGCCGGTCGCGATCGTGGATCGAGTCCTCGGCGTACATCTCCACCAGGGCCCGTACGGCCGGCAGGGCGGGACCGGGCTGCGACAGCAGCTCCACGAGGTCGGGGTCGCGCGTCTGGACGTAGCGCTCCAGCGCCTTCAGGTAGAGGTCGTGCTTGCCGCCGAAGGTGGCGTACAGGCTGGCGCGGCCGATGCCGAGATGCTCGACCAGCTCGGCCATCGACGTGGCCTCGTATCCGCGCCGCCAGAACAGGTCCAGGGCCCGCTCCAGCACGACGTCGGGGTCGAATTCCTTGGTCCTCGCCATGGCCCCGACCCTAGACCATATGAGAACGATCGGTCAATTAAGCCGTGATGTGGTCGTCCCAGGTGATCCGGTGGTCGTACATCCAGGCCAGCGCGTTCCGCTTCTCCACCTGCCGCATGATCACGGGAAGGATGAGGTCGCGGACGAAGGCCCCGCCGGCGCCCGGCGCCTTGCCGTCGCCGTTGCGCTTGCCCTGCGCGACGACGCGCTCGACCCGCTCGCGCCGCAGCCGCTCGAAGGCGGCGAACGCGTCCGTGGTGTCCGGCACGTCGCGCAGGCACTTCCCCAGCACCACGGCGTCCTCGATCGCCATCGACGCGCCCTGGCCGGAGGAGGGCGAGGTGGCGTGGGCCGCGTCCCCCACGATGACCATGCGCTCGCCGAACCACCTGGGCACGGTCGGGTAGTCGTAGGTGTTCCAGGCCGGCAGGATGCGAGGCGTCGCGGCGATGATCTCCCGCATCGGTCCCGCGTCGCTCGCGAAGAGGTCCATGAGCCTGGCCCGCCACCGCTCGGGAGTGATCGCCGCCAGTTCCTCCGCGCTCATCTCCCTGCGGCTCGGCGGGTTGGCGAACCACCACACCTGCCCATCGGGATGGACCATGTAGCCGAAGAAGCACCGCCTGCCGAAGACGAAGTAGCAGACCCCCGGCCTGCCCGGCGCCCGCACGCCTTCGGCGTAGCCGCCCGTGTTCAGCAGCCCGACGTACCGGGCGCGGGGAGCGCCGGGGTCGATGAGGGTGCGAGTGCGCGAGCGCAGCCCGTCCGCGCCCACCAGCAGGTCGCCCTCGGCCTCGCTCCCGTCCGCGAAGACCGCCCGCACCCCTCGCGGGGTGCTCGCGGCGTCGACGAGGCGCCTGCCGTAGTGGATCGGCACGCCCCGCCGTACGGCCTCGTCGCGCAGCGCCTGATAGAGGTCGGCGCGCCGGAGTGTGCGGCTCGGCTGCCTCGTGGTCGCCAGCAGCCTGCCGCGCGCGTTGCGGATCTCCATGACCGGCGTGTCCATGCCCAGGCCGCCGACGACGTCGTCCAGGCCGAGCAGCCGCAGGGCCTCCAGTCCGTTGCGCGCGACCGTGAGGAAGGCGCCGACGCCCTCGGCTCCCCGGTCGTAGGCCTCGAAGACCTCGCTGTCGACTCCGGCGCGCCGCAGCGCCATGGCCGTGACGGGACCCGCGATCCCGCCCCCGATGATCAGAGCTCTCTTGGTCATGCTGTAACTATACATATTATGACTATTTGCCGACAAGGCCCCTATGATGGGCGCCATGTCGACGCGGCGCTCTCCCCTGGCCACGGCGGTGCTCGCCCTGGTCTGCGAGTCGCCGATGCACGCCTACCGGATGCAGCAGCTGATCAAGGAGCGCCACCAGGACGACGTGGTCAACGTCGCGCAGCGCAACAGCGTGTACCAGACCATCGACCGCCTGCTCCGCGACGGGCTGCTCGCGGTCCGCGAGACCACCCGCGAGGAGAACCGGCCGGAGCGCACGGTCTACGAGGCCACCCAACTGGGCCGGGAGACGCTCAAGCAGTGGATGCGCACCATGCTGTCCACCCCGGCCCGGGAGTTCCCCGAGTTCCCGGCCGCGCTCGCCTTCCTGCCCGTGCTGGCGCCGGACGAGGCGCTGGCCGCGCTGCGGCAGCGGATCGCCGCGCTGGAGACGCGGCTGGCCGCGCTCGACGCCGAGCTGACCGAGAGCCTGACCTTCGTCGCCCGCCTCTTCCTCGTGGAGTCCGAATACCAGCGGGGGCAGATCGCCACCGAGCTGGAGTTCGTCCGCGGCCTCGCCGACGACCTCGCCGAAGGCCGCCTCACCTGGGACTTCCGCCTCTGAGGCGCGCCGGGCTCGCCTGGAGTCCACTCCAGGTACCTAGGGTGGGGGCATGGAATACGGACACCTTGGCCGCACCGGCCTGCTGGTCAGCAAGCTCTGCCTGGGGACCATGAACTTCGGTCCGCAGACCACGGAAGAGGACTCCTTCGCGATCATGGATCGCGCCCACGAGCTCGGCGTCAACTTCTTCGACACGGCCAACGTGTACGGCTGGGTCAAGGGCGAGGGGATCACCGAGAACATCATCGGCCGCTGGTTCGCCCAGGGCGGGGGCCGTCGTGAGCGTACGGTCATCGCCACCAAGCTGTACGGCTCGATGGGCGACTGGCCCAACGAGGAGAAGCTGTCGGCGCTGAACATCCGGCGGGCGGCGGAGGCCTCGCTGCGCCGCATGCAGACCGACTACATCGACGTCTACCAGGCCCACCACATCGACCGGGACACCCCGTTCGAGGAGTTCTGGGAGGCCATGGACATCCTCAAGCAGCAGGGCAAGATCCTGTACGTCGGCTCGTCGAACTTCGCCGGCTGGCACATCGCCAAGGCCCAGGAGTCGGCCCGGCGCCGGGGCACCCTCGGCCTGGTCAGCGAGCAGTCCCACTACAACCTGCTCGTCCGCGCCCCCGAGCTCGAGGTCATCCCGGCCTGTGAGGACTACGGCCTCGGCCTGATCCCGTGGAGCCCGCTGGCGGGCGGCCTGCTCGGCGGCATCCTGCGCAAGATCGACAAGGGCCGCTCGGCGTCCGACATGATCGTCGCGCAGCTCGACAAGCACCGCGACAAGATCGAGCGCTACGAGGCGTTCTGCGACGAGCTCGGCGAGGACCCGGCCAACGTCGGCCTGGCGTGGCTGCTGCACCAGCGCGCGGTCACCGCGCCGATCATCGGCCCCCGCACGGTCGAGCAGCTCGACGGCACGCTGCGGGCGCTGGAGATCGAGCTGGACGACAAGGCGCTCGCCCGGCTCGACGAGATCTTCCCCGGCTTCAAGACCGCACCGGAGGAGTACGCCTGGTGATCAGGCGGAATTGAGGAGTGCGCCGACGATCACGATGAGCACGAGCAGCGCGAGCACCGTGGGCAACAGCCAGCGTCGAGGACGATCCACGTCATGGAGCCTAGTCGCGGACTGCCAGTGGGTACGCCTCGACCTGCTCATAGCGCACACTCGCCCCGATGTGGCTGCGTACGAGGTGCACCGACGACACCTCCCAGCGCCGCCCGCCGAAGGCGCTCAGGGCGCCGACCAGGGGGCGCAGGTCGTCGCCGTGACGTGACCGGGTCCTGGATCGGGCCAGGGTGAGATGGGGATGGAACCGCTTGCGGTCGGTCTCCACCGCCCCGGCCCGCCGGGCTCCGGCCGCCACCGAATCGGCGAGCCGCGTCAGCGCCGGTCCGGCGTCAAGACCGACCCAGAAGACGCGTCCCCGGGAGGCGGAGGGGAAGGCGCCGGCGCCGCCGAACGCCACCGTCTGCGAGGAGTGGCGGGCGGCCGCCCGGGCCAGCCGGACGCGGAGCTCGGGCAGGGCCTCGTCGGGCACCTCGCCGAGGAAGGCCACGGTGACGTGCCACAGCGCGGGATCGACCCAGCGCAGCTGCGACCACTCGGCGCGTACGGGGCCGACCGCCGTGGCGATCTCCGCCAGCGCCTCAGGCGGCGGCAGCAGCGCCACGAACAATCTGCTCACGTGCCGATTCTTCCGTGCGGGCCACGCGTGCCGCGACCATCCGGGTCACCAGCACCGCCAGGAAGACGCCGCACATGCTCAGCACGCCGGCGGCCACGACCGAGACCCGGGGGCCGGCCAGCTCGGCGAGCCAGCCGACCAGCGGCGACCCGATCGGGGCTCCTCCGGTGAAGACCAGCACGTAGATCCCCATGACCCGGCCGCGCATCTCGGGCGAGGCGCCGAGCTGCACGATCGTGTTCGCGGTCGTGTTGACCGTGATCATCGCCATGCCCGCGGGGACGAGCATCAGCAGGAAGGCCGGGTATCCGGGGGCGAGCCCGGCGGCGACCTGGAACAGCCCGAAGCACAGCGCCCCGGCGATCAGGAACCGGCGGCTCGGCTTCACCCGGCGCGCGGCCAGCAGCGCCCCGCCGAACGCCCCGACGGCGAACGCGCTGGACGCGACGCCGAAGGAGGACGCGCCCGCGCCGAACGCCTGCTTGGCCATCAGGGCGATGCTCGTCGAGAAGCTCTGCGCGAAGATCGCCATGAACGCCACGAGCAGCAGCGGCAGCAGCAGGTCGGGTCGGCTGCCGACGTAGCGCAGGCCCTCCCGCAGCTGGCCCTTGCCCCGCGGCACGGGCTCGGGCGAGCGCAGCTCGGACACCCGCATGAGCGCGAGGCCGGTGATCACCGCGGCGAACGACGCGGCGTTCAGCACGAAGATCGGGCCGGTGCCCATCCAGGAGATCAGCAGACCGGCCACGGCCGGCCCGACGACCCGGGCGAGGTTGAAGGTCGAGCTGTTCAGCGCGATGGCGTTCGGCAGGTCCCGCCGGCCCACCATCTCCACGACGAACGACTGCCGCGTGGGCACCTCGACGCACGACACCAGGCCGAGCGTGAACGCCATCGCGTACACGTGCCAGACCTGGGCCGTGCCGGTGATCACCAGCACGCCCATGGTGAGCGCCAGCAGCCCCATGAGCGTCTGGGCCACCATGAGGATGCGACGCTTGGGGTAGCGGTCCGCGATCACTCCGCCGAACATGCCGAAGAGCATCGTCGGCAGGAACTGCAGCGCAACGGTGACGCCGAGCGCCGAGCCGCGGCCGTGCGAGAGGTCGAGGACCAGCCAGTCCTGGGCGGTTCGCTGCATCCAGGTGCCGACGTTGGAGACGACGCCCCCGGCGGCGAACAGGCGGTAGTTGTGGTTCCGCAGCGAACGGAACATGCCGCCTACATCGTCGACAGCTTCTCCAGGATCGGCGCCGCCGCCCGCAGTGCCGCCCTCTCCTCCGGCGTCAGGTCTTTGAGCCGCTGCGCCAGCCAGGCCTCCTTGGTGCGGCGTTCCTCCTTCAGCAGCTCCGCTCCCTGCGGCGTCACGCTGACCGTCACCTGCCGCCGGTCGGTCGGATGCGGACTGCGTGCCAGCAGACCCCGCTCCTCCAGCTTGGCGATCACGCGGGTCATCGAGGGTGGCTGCACCTTCTCGTGCTCCGCGAGCTCGCCGGGGGTCATTGCGGTGTGGCGCTCGACGGCGACGAGTGTCGCGAGCTGTGTGGGCGTCAGTGAGTGGTGCGCGGCCTGCCTGCGCATCCGTCGCGTCAACCGGGCGAGGGACACGCGCAAGGCGGACGCGAGAGCGGCGTCGCTGCGCAAGTTCTGGGCGTTCGTTAGCATAAGTCATTACCTTTGCTAACTATATGGCGCATGTCCGCATTCCTCCAAACCGTCCGGCTCTGCACGGTGATCGCGACACACCGTACCGGCACGTCACCGGGCCTGCGGACGACGAAGGCCCGGCCCCGTGGGGCCCGGGCCTTCCCGACGTGCGCCGGCGTCAGGCGAAGTCCTCCGGCGTGAACTCCCTCGGCTCGACGAGGACGAGCCAGTTGCCCTGGTTGTCGCGGATGACCGCCTCCACACCGTACGGCCGCTCCTCGGGCTCCTGCAGGACCGTGACGCCCTTGGCGGTGAGCTCCGCACAGGTCCTGCGGCAGTCGTCGACCCGCAGGCCGAGGCCGCCCGCCTGCCCCTTCTCAAGCTGACGGCGGTAGAAGCCGGCGGTCTCGGGGTCCTGCGGCGGCCCCGGCTTCATGAGCGTGAGCTCGAGCTCCGGATGGTCGGGGTGGCAGATGGTGACCCAGCGGAAGTCCTCGCCCATACTGATGTCGGTGCGCGGGACGAAGCCGAGCACATCGACGTAGAAGTCCCGCGCCGCGTCCTGGTCGAGGCAGTACACGATCATCAGGGAGACGTTCTTAATCATGCCGAGGACGCTACTGAGACCCCTCTGACCTGGGCTTCTCCAAAATTGCACAATCCGGGGGCCCCTTCCGCGGCGCGGCCGTGCCGGTGAGGTCGAGCACCCCGCGCATGAACAGCCAGCACCCGGGGACGTGCGGCCCGCCGCGCGCCGCCCACCGGTCGCGGTAACCGCTCGGGCTCTCGCCCACGAGCTGACGGAACTTGGCCGAGAACGACCCGAGACTGGTGAACCCCACTGCCATGCACATCTCGGTGACCGTGAGATCGGCCCCGCGCAACAGGTCCTGGGCCCGCTCGATGCGGCGCCGGGTCAGGTATCGCATCGGCGTCTCGCCGTACGCCGCCTCGAAGCAGCGGACGAAGTAGAACTTGGAGATCCCGGCCACCGCCGCGAGCGCGTCGAGATCGAGCTCGCCGCGATAGTCGCGGTCGATGCGGTCGCGCGCCAGCCGGAGCCGGGGCAACAGCTCCACCGGCACCCGTCGCTGTCCCCTCACGGCCACGTCACGACACTAGCGCTCGGCCCCGACAGATCGTCTCGGCCGCCACACGGCCGCCGTCCAGCACGCGCCCCAGAGCAGGAAGAACGGCGACCACAGCAGCAGGTCCCACCGCGCCAGGTCGTGAGCGAGCGCGGCGTGCTCGGCGGGCACCGAGGAGACCCCGGCCAGCACCAGCGCGTCGCCGACGAACCCGAACCCCAGCGCTCCGGCCGACCGGGCGATCATGAAGATTCCCAGTGTCCAGGCGATCGCCGGCAGCAGCCGGCGCGGAAATGCCGCTTTTCGGGGACGGACGGTGGCCAGCGCCACGACGACACCGACAGCCGCGGCGCCGGCGAGCACCCAATGACTCGTCACGAACAGGGGATCGCGCGCGAGCAGCCGCTCCCGCAGCCCCGGCGGCAGGGGATCCTTGTCGGCCAGTGCCCCGGCTCCCAGCGCCTGAGCGAGCTTCATCGATCCGTAGGCCGCGCAGCAGGCCGCCGCGCCGTAGCCGCCCACCCGCTTCCAGTCAGCCCGCGACACGTGTCGTCGCTTTCGCGTAAGACCGGAACATCTCAGCGAACAGCCCGATCACGACGATGCCGAGCACACCGTGATACCACTTCCAGCCCACACCCATGCCGACGAACCCGTCCAGGATCATGATGCCCGCGCCGCCTCCGACAGCCGCCAGCATCACGGTCAGCACGAGCAGCATCAGCGTCCTCGGTGCCGTGCGCCCGAGCGGCGTGACCGTGGCGAGGGCGACACACGCGCCCACAATTCCGGAGGCGGTCGCGAGCCACTGCGCGGTGGCCGCATCCATGAGGTACCCCTGCGTCTCGGCGGCCGACACGGGTGGGCCGCCCGGGAAGCCCAGCCGGCCCTGCAGGGCGAAGGCGGCCTTCCCCGCGGAGTAGCCGAGGAACAGCACGGCCAGCGCGTACGCCGGCCAACGTCGTGGGTAAGCGGAATCGAGCATGACTCGACCGTAGACACGACGCGCCCGGCAGCACTCCCGTGTGCGGGGGAAGCGCATCCCCCCTGTGGGGGAGCGGCTCGCGGAGGCCACCCGGCCGACGCGCGGAAGGCCGCCGGGGCGAAGGCCCCGGCGGCCCGTTACAGGGTGCGACGCTCAGGACAGGCCGAGCAGGGTCTTGATGGGTTCGAGGGCGAAGTACACGACGAACAGCGCGCCCACCAGCCACATCAGGAAGTGCAGCTCGCGCGCCTTGCCGCGGAACACCTTGATGGCGATGTAGCTCACGAAGCCCGCGCCGATGCCGGCGGTGATCGAGTACGTGAACGGCATGAGCACGATGGTCAGGAACGCGGGGATCGCGGTCTCGAAGTCACTGAAGTCGATCTCCTTGACCTGCGTCATCATCAGGAAACCGACCACCACCAGGGCCGGGGTCGCCGCCTCGAACGGCACGATCTCCGTCAGCGGGGCGAAGAACATGGCCAGCAGGAACAGCACACCGGTGACGATGCTCGCCAGGCCGGTGCGCGCGCCCTCGCCGACGCCGGCTGCCGACTCGATGTAGGTGGTGTTGGACGAGACACCGGCCGCGCCGCCGGCCGCCGCCGCGAGCGAGTCGACCAGCAGGATCTCCTTGGTGCGCTCGACGGTCCCGTCCTCCTTGACGAGGTTCGCCTGGCGGCCCACACCGACGATGGTGCCCATCGTGTCGAAGAAGTCGGCGAGCATGAGCGTGAAGACGAACATCACGGCCGCCAGACCGCCGATCTTGGCGAAGCTGCCGAACAGGCTGAACTGGCCGAGCAGCGACAGGTCGGGCAGCTCGATGAAGTTCTTCGGCCACGCGGGCACGTTGAGGGACCACCCGTTGGGGTTGCTGCCGTCGGGGGTCTGCGGTCCGATCTTGCCGACGGCCTCGACGATCATGGCGAGCACCGTGGTGCCGACGATGCCGATCAGGATGGCGCCCTTGACCCTGCGGGCCACGAGGAAGGCCGTCACGAGCAGGCCGACGACGAAGACGAGCGTGGGCCACCCGGTCAGCGAGCCGTTGCCGAGCGCGCCGAGCTTCACCGGAACCGTGGTGTTGCTCGCGTCCGGCATGCGCCGGACGAACCCGGCGTCGACGAACCCGATCAGCGCGATGAACAGGCCGATGCCGACGCTGATCGCTGTCTTGAGCTGTGCCGGGATCGCGTGGAAAACCGCCACCCGGAAGCCCGTCACCACGAGGATCGCGATGACGATGCCCTCCAGCACCACCAGGCCCATCGCGTCCTCCCACGACATCTGGCTGGCGATGCCGAAGGCGAGGAAGGCGTTCAGGCCGAGACCGGTCGCCAGGGCGAACGGCACCCGGCCGAAGACGCCCATGATGATCGTGAGGATGCCCGCGGCGAACGCGGTGGCCGCGGCGACCAGCGCGATGTTGGGGTTCTCCCCGTCGCCGAGGAACTGGCCCGTCTTGTCCGCCACGGTGCCGATGATCAGGGGGTTGAGCACCACGATGTAGGCCATCGTGAAGAAAGTGGCGAAGCCGCCGCGGACCTCCTGTCCGACGGTGGATCCGCGAGCTGAGATGGAGAAGTATCGATCGAGAAAATTAGGGGTGTTCATGGGGTTCGCATTCACGCGCGCAGAGTCGCAGGCCCTTACCATCCGCGGAAAGAGCCAGGGGAGCAGCGTTGTCCTTTCGTGACTGGTTTGTCATGAAGATACCGGCTCACCTGCGCGACCTTCTAAGCTGGCTGGCGTGAGCGAGCGCCACCCCGACCCCATGCCTCTCAGGACGAGGGACACCGTCACGATCCTGACCGGAACGGTGCTGTGGGCGATCGCCCTGGCCGTCGTGCTGCTGGTGGTCAGACCGCCCGATCCGCGCCCCGCCTGGGTCTGCGTCGTCGGCATCGGCCTCGGCCTGTTCGGGCTCTGGTACGTCCGCCGCCGCGACGCCCGGATGCGTGAGGCCGCCCCCGCCGACGAGGTCGCCGGATCGGAGCCCCGCCGCCCCTGACCGCGGTCCCTTCGCTCAGCGTGTCCCGGTGAAGAGCATCGCGATGCCGTCGAGAAGCCGCTGCAGACCGAACTCGAACAGGGCGTCCATGTCGAAGTCGTATCCGCCGGCCGCGCCGAGCCGCTCGAACAACGGCAGCCCACCGCCCGCCGTGATCGCCTCGAACGCCGGTTGGTGCGCGTCCATCCACTCGTCGGCGTTCAGCCCGGTGAGCGCCTCGGCCTCCGCCTCGAACTCCAGGTTGATCGCGGTGCCGCGGATGTGGTTGAACACGGTGATGTAGGCCGTGAACATCGTCACCGGGTCGAGGCCGTGATCGTCGAGAGCGCCGAGCACCCATTCCATGAACGGGAACGCGTTGGGGATGAGCTGCGGCCGTGTCACCGACATCGCCGGTGCGAGCCACGGATGCCGCCGGAACGTCGCCCACAGCATCCGGGAGGCCAGCTCGATCCTGCCGCGCCAGTGCCGGGGCGGCTCTTCGGGCAACCGCATCCGCCCGAAGATCGTGTCCATCATCTGGAGCAGCAGGGTGTCCTTGTCCGCGACGTGCCGGTACAACGACATGGTCGCCACCCCGAGCTCGGCCGCCACGCGGCGCATCGAGACCGCCGCGAGCCCTTCGGCGTCGGCGACCGCGATCGCCGTCGTAATGATCCGCTCGGGCGTGAGCACTCCGTCCGGGATGGACCGCCGCGCCCCCCGGGCGGGCGCCTCCGCCGGGGCCGCCGAGCCGTGGCCGCCCACGGGCGGCGGCACCGGACGGTCACCTGTGCCGGCGACCGGGCCGGCACCCGGGCCGACGACCGTGCCGACGACCGTGCCGACGACCGTGCCGACGACCGTGCCGACGACCGTGCCGACGCCAGGGACGGCGCGGACGAGCCCCTCGCGGCGCAGCTCGGTGAGGACCTTCGTCGCGGTGGCCATCGCGACGCCCCACTCCCGGACGATCTCCCGGGTCGACGGCACGCGCTCGCCCGGCCTGAGCTCGCCCGCCTCGATCCGCCTGCGTATCTCGGCGGCGATCTCCTGGTAACGCCCTGCGCCCGGACCTGCCACCACACCTCCCCGCACTAGTGCACCACTGTAGCCGCGCACGCTGCGGCGACACCGCGCACCGCCCGCCCGCAGCCCATTAGCGCACTAGTGCTCCGCGCCTATTTGTGCAGTACACAGGCTTGTGAACCATCAGCGTACGCCGTACAGTGCGCACTATGCCGAACAAGGAAATCCTCATATCCGGCGGCGGAATCGCCGGGCCCGTGCTGGCCTACTGGCTGGGCAGGGCCGGCTTCGCCGTCACGATCGTCGAACGCGCGCCCGCTCCCCGCCCGGGTGGTCAGACCGTGGACCTGCGCGGCGCGGGCCGCACGGTGGTCGCCCGGATGGGCCTGCTGGACCAGGCGCGGGCGATCGCCGTCGACCAGCGTGGCGTCGCCGTCGTCGACAAGAAGGGCCGCATCACGGCCCGCCTCCCTGCCGACAGCTTCGGCGGCGAGGGCATCGTCTCCGAGATCGAAATCCTGCGGGGTGACCTCGCCCGTCTCTTCTACGAGGCGTCGCTTCCGCACACGCAGTACGTGTTCGACGACACCGTGACCGGGCTGGAGCAGGACGACGACGGGGTGAGCGTCACCTTCGAGAAGTCCGCTCCGCGCCGGTTCGCACTGGTCGTCGGCGCGGACGGACTGCATTCGGCCGTACGCGCGCTGGCCTTCGGCCCGCAGGCGGCCCACATCCATCCACTGGGGCTCTACATCTCGTGGTTCACGGCCCACGACGAGCTGGACCTCGACGGCTGGTACCAGATGTACAACGCCCCGGGCGGCCTCACCGCCTCGGCGCGGCCCGGGCGCCTGCCCGGCGAGATCAAGGTCAGCTTCGCCTTCCGCTCCGGGCCGCTCGCCTACGACCGCCGGGACGTCGCCGCGCAGAAGGCGATCATCGCCGACCGTTTCGCGGGCGCCGGGTGGGAGACGCCGCGGCTGCTGTCCGCGATGGCCGGCGCGTCCGACTTCTTCCTCGAATCCGTGGGGCAGGTCCGTCTCGACCGATGGTCGCGCGGCCGGGTGGTGCTCCTCGGCGACGCCGGTTACTGCCCGACGCCGCTGACCGGTCTGGGCACCAGCCTCGCCCTGGTCGGCGCGTACGTCCTGGCCGGCGAGCTCGCCGCCACGGGCGACCACCGCGTCGTGCTGCGCAACTACGACAGGATCATGCGCCCCTACGTCGGCGAGGCGCAGAAGCTGCCGCCCGGGGGCGTGAACGGCTTCGCGCCGTCCACCGCGCTCGCGATCCGGATGCGGACCGCCTCCATGCGTGCCATGACGCGCTGGCCGATGCGGAACCTGATCGCCTCACAGTTCGCGAAGGCTTCGAGCATCGACCTGCCCGACTACGACCTGCCGGCCCTGCGCTGAGGCCCTGGGGCGCGCTCCTGACGACCATGACGGGCCTCAGGCGAGCCCGCCCTCCCTGGCCTTCACGATGGCCTCGGCCCGGGTCGCGACCCCGAGCTTGGCGAAGATACCGCTCACGCGGTTGCGCACGGTCTTCTCCGACAGATGCAGCCGCTGGGCGACGGCCTGGTTGCCGAGCCCGGCGGCGACCAGCCGCAGCACCTGGCGTTCGCCGTCGGACAGCTCGGGGAACGGCTGGGCGGCCAGAGCGGCGCCGGCGCTGAAGAAGGCTCTCAGCCTGCGGGCGACGTGCGGGCCGTAGACCGCCTCCCCCGCCGCCACCGCCGCCACGGCACGGCCGATCTCGGCACCGCCCGCCCCCTTCAGGAGGTAGCCGAGGGCGCCCGCCCGGATCGCCGCGAAGACCGCCTCGTCGTCGGCCACCATGGTCAGCATGAGGACGTGGGCGTCGGGCCACGCGTCGAGGATGCGGCGGGTGGCGGTGACACCGTCCGTCCCGGGCATCTGGATGTCCATGAGGACGACGTCCGGCCGGTGGTCGAGTGCCGCCCGCACGCCCGCCTCGCCGTCGGCGGCCTCCGCGACCACCGCCACGTCGAGTTCTTCGAGCAGCACCGCCAGTCCCCTGCGGAACACGGGGTGATCGTCCACCAGCACGGCCGTCGTCATCGGGTGGCTCCAAGGTGAAGGGGGAGGACGGCGGTGACGGTCGTGCCGACCCCGGGAACGCTGTGCAGCCGCAGGGTTCCGCCGAGTTCCCCCGCGCGCTCCCGCATGCTGCTCGTGCCGACGCCCGCAGGACTGTCCTCGGGCGTGAAGCCGCGACCGTCGTCGGTCACGGAGACGACGAGGTCGTCGCCGCTCTCCCGGAGTCGTACGCCGACCCGGCGGGCGGCGCCGTGGCGCAGGGCGTTGCTGACCGCCTCCTGGACGATCCGGTACGCCGCGACCTCCACCGCTGCGGGCAGGGCCCCGGGGTCGGACAGCTCAGCCTCGACGGTGACGGCCGGCGCGTCGCCGGCCGTCGCGGCCCCCTGCCCGAGGCCGGCGACGAGGCCCGAGGAGGTGAGGGCGCCCACCAGGCCCAGCTCGTCGAGCGCCGGGGGCCGCAACCCGCGGACGAGCCTGCGTACGTCGGCGATCGCCTCGGCCGTCTGGTCGGCGGCCACCCGCAACAGCCGCGCGGTCCTGCCGCTGTCGCCGCGGCCGTTCGCCGAATCCGCGGTGTCGATGGTCATCGCGATCGCCGCCAGCTGCGGCCCCAGGCCGTCGTGCAGGTCCCGGCGCAGCCGGCGGCGCTCCTCCTCGCGGGTGGCCACCAGCTGGTCGCGGCCCCGTTCGAGGTGGTGGGTCAGCCGGACCGCCTGCGCGGTGGCGGCCAGCGGGCCGGTGAGCGCGGCGAGCACGGCGTGGTCGTGCGGGTCCAGGGCCGGGGAGCCCGCCCGGGGCATCGCGCGCAGCGTGCCGACGACCTCGCCGTGCAGGTGGAGGGGGAAGGACGCCGCCGGCCGCGGATCGACCCGTCCGGCGGTGGTCTCGACGTCCGGCCCGTCGGGCATGTGCACGGTCACCGCGGCGCCACGCAACCGGAGCCCCCGGGCGACGGCGGCCGCCGCTTCGCGCAGCGCCTGCCGTGGCGAACCCGCCCCGCGGACGGCATCGTCCAGGCGCAGCAGCAGGGCGTGCGGGTCGGCCCGGTCGCCGTACAACAGCCGGTCGACGGCGCGCTGGACCCGGACCCGGGCCGGGTGGAAGAGCAGGGCGATCGTGAACGCGGCGGCGAACGACGCCGTCCGGCTCGTCTCGCCCAGCACGGCACCGGCCCAGCCGACGACTGCGGCGTACGCGAGGGCGGTCCCCGCGAGCAGGACGGCGGCCACCAGGGTCCGGTTGACCAGCACGTCGATGTCGTAAAGCCGGTAGCGCAGCGCCGCGACGACAACGCAGGCGGGGATCAGCAGGACGGCGAACGCCCGCACCCACCAGGGCGCGAGGGCGGCCCCCGCGAGCAGAACGGCCGCGACGGTGGCCGCGACGCCGTACCCGATCCAGGCCACCTGACGCCGCTCCGCCCCGTCGGCCCGCCGGAACCGCACGACCAGGGAGACCAGGCCGAGCGCTGTGAAGGCCGCGCAGCCGCCGGCCAGGCACAGCCCCACGGGCGCGGCGACGGGCGCGAGGGCGTCGGTCCCGAGGGGGTTGTCCGGCACGACGGCGAAACCGAGGTCGCGGGGCGTCACCGCGGCCACGCAGGCCGCCGCCGCGACCAGCGCGGCGGCGGGCCCGGGCAGCCGCGACCACCATCCGGGCAGCGGCCGGCCCTCCGGCAACACCAGCGGCAGCAGCACGGCGGCCAGGCCGAGCGACGGAACCCAGCACCAGGTGGTCAACCAGGCCGTGGTGACGACCAGGGGGCCGGGATCGCGACCGGTGGCGTCGCTCCAGGCGGTGAAGGACAGGGACAGGACGTACGTTCCGGCGAACGCGCTGGTCCCGACCAGCAGCAGGCCGATCCGCCCGGCTCGCGGATGCGGGAGCAGCCAGGCTCCGGCGAGGGCGTAGGCGGGCGTCAGAACCGCCTCCGGAGTGCGCAGCAGGCGTTCGACGGAGCCGACGCCGGTCAGGAGCGGCAGTGCGACCGCGCCGACCGCCGCGGCCACCGCCACGGCCGCGACCAGCCGGGCTGCGATGACCTTTGCCCGGTCTGTCCGGAGATCGTCCTGCATAGCGCGGTCAGTATAGAGGCGCACTGATGGTCCGCATTCAGCCGATCGCAGGAGTTTTCCCGGCGGTGAGGATCGCGCGGGCGGCGCCGAGGCAGGCGGCGACGAACAGCCAGTGCGCGTCCACAGGACCGCCGTTGCCGAGGCCGAAGTCCACGACCAGGAACGCCAGCAGGGTGAGCGGGATCCACCGGGGCAGCGCCCCGGTCCGGAGCAGACCGGCGACCAGCACCAGCATGCCGAGCGCGCAGCCGGCGAGGAACGGCGCCGTGAAGAGCACCCCGAGCAGCGCGTCCTTCTCGACCATGTCGAGCAGGGCTCCCGCCTGTGCCGGATCGGCGCTCCGGCTGAGCGGCACCTGCGCCAAGGCGAGCACGTGCATGCCGAAGAAGCCGAACATGCCGGTGAGCAGCAGTGCGGCGGCGGCCCGGCCAGTGCGCGGCGCACGCCGTCCCACCAGACGGGACAGGGTCAGGAACCCGGCGCACATCAGCGGGACCGCGAGGGTGCCCAGAGTGACGAGCACGGGATACCTCGCGCCGGTGTCCGCGATCATCTGGAGCTTCGCGGCGGCCGCCTCGGGCTTGGGGGGCAGCAAATACCGCATCCCGATGGACTCGGCGCCGTTGAGCAGCGCGCCCCCGACGAGGGCGGCGGCCGTGAGCCGGCGGGCTTTCACGGCCGTCCCGCTCGCGGGCTCGCGGGTCACGGGCGTGGTGGGGTTCGTGAGAGTGTCGGTCATCGAAGTCTCTTCCGTCGGACCGGCGCGGGCGCGCCGGATGTCCGGAAGAGCATGCGATGCCGGTTGTCCCTTCGGGCAGGGTCCGGGGTCCCCTCCCGGAAGGGAAACACGCCGGAACACGTGCCGGAAACACGTGCCGGAACGCCGCGCCGGAACACGTGCCGGGACGTCAGGCCCCCCACCGGTGCCCCGGACGCTCACGACCGCGGCTCTCACCGGCTCGCGACCCGGTCAGCGATCGGCGGTCTCCCACCATGTCAGGTGTCCGGTCGCCTCGGCCACCGGCTCGATGATCTCCCATGCCTCGGCGATCAGCCCGTCGGCGAGGCGCCAGATGTCGACGACGGCGATCTCCGGCCCGGCACCCGGCAGCCTGCGCCGCGAGTGCAGCACAACGTGATCGCCGTCGGCCAGCACGTGCCGGATCTCCACCCGCATGCCGGTGAGCGGCACGAGCGCGGTGCGGACGGCGGCGAGCCATTCCGCCTTGGTCCTCGATGTCGCGTCCGGCCGGTGGTGGACGAAGTCGTCGCTCAGCGACCGCGCGAGCGCGTCGACGTCACCCGTCGCGACCAGCGCCGCCAGCGCCTGTCGCACGATGCTCTTGTTGTCCGTGGTCATGTCCTTGGCAGGCATGGACCGCAGTGTTTCCGCCGTCGACGTGGTTTGTCGATGAAATGGCATTTCATCGGCGTACGGCTCGCCCGGGAGTAGCATCGGCGGCCATGCACACGGTCGGGGAACTGCTGCGGCAGTGGCGTCACCGTCGGCGGATCAGCCAGCTTGATCTCGCGATCGCCGCCGGCGTCTCGGCTCGTCACATCAGCCTGGTGGAAACCGGCAAGTCCAACCCGAGTGCCGACATGATCGTGCGGCTCGCCGAACAGCTCGACGTGCCCCTGCGCGAGCGCAACCGGTTGTTGCTCGCCGCCGGCTTCGCACCCCGCTACACCGAACGGCCGCTCGACGGGGACGTGCTGTCCGCGGCCCGGGGTGCGATCGGCAGGGTCCTGCGCGCGCACGAGCCGTATCCCGCGCTGGTCGTCGATCGCCGGTGGAACATCGTGATGACCAACAGCGCCCTCGGCCCGTTCCTCGCGCACGTCGCGCCCGATCTGCTGCGCCCGCCGATCAACATGGTGCGGCTCGGACTGGACCCGCGCGGGCTCGCTCCGCACATCGTGAACCTGGCCGAGGTGCGTGCGCTGCTGCGTACCCGCATCCGGCGTCAGCTCGCCGTCGCTCCCGGCGACGAGCTGGCCGCGCTCTACGAGGAGCTGCTGACACCCGGCGCGGGCCCCGGCTGTGCGGACGCCGACCACCCGATCGAGTCCGAGGTCGCGGTCCCGATGATCTTCCGCTTCGGCGCACGCGAACTACGGCTGTTCTCGACCACCACGACGTTCGGCACTCCGACGGACATCACGCTGGACGAGGTCGCGATCGAGTCGTACTATCCGGCGGACGCGGAGACCGCGGCGTACTTCACCGCGTCCGGCCGGGTCTCCCGCGACGCCTAGATCGAGGCCGTGGGGTCGAGGTCGGCCTCGGCGAGCAGCAGGGGAACCCGGGCCGGGTCGCGCAGCAGCGCCGCCACGGCCAGGCGGTCGCCCCACTGGCCGGACGCCCAGGCGAGGCCCCTGGCCAGGCCGTCGACGCCGGTGGCGTGCACCACGCCCTCGAAGAACCGCCACGGCACCGGCCTGCCGTCCACGAGCAGCTCGTCGTGCTCGACGTACGTCGAGGGCGCCCCGGGCAGCAGCGAGCGCACCTCGGGCGGCACGGGCTTCTCTGCGCCGGTCGAGGTGACCGCCCCGGCGATCTCCTCCCCGGCGAGCGGCAGGTCGAGCACCTCCGACAGCGCCTCGGCGAGATCGAACGGCGCGAGCACGAGCGGCCGGTCCTCGACCAGAGGGAGCAGGTCGGGCGCCTCCACCACGACCGGGCCGTCCTCGACGTCCGCGACCGTGACCGTGCCCTTCAGCACTGCGCGTACGGCCTCGGGCGGGCTCACCCGGGCGGGATCGACCGCCGCCAGCGCGATCCACAGGGACCGCAACTGGGCCCGGTCGACCTCCAGGGACGAGTCGCCCAGCAGGTCGAGCAGCTCCTCCGGGCCGCCGTGCGAGTCGAGCAGTTCGGCGAGGGTGGACCGGACGCCGATCATCTTCAGCGCGTCCGCGTCGATCCCCGCCGGCGCCTCGCCGTACAGACCGAACAGCAGCGGATCGCCCGCCGGGAGCCGCAGCTCGGTCGGCTTGCGCCCGCCGAGCACCGGGTGCCGCGACAGCCACCAGGCGGTGTACGACGGCACCTCGACGGTCTCCCCCGCCGCGAGCACCCGCATGGGCCGCAGGGCGGCGCGCAGCGGGGGCCGCGACAGCAGCGCGAGCGCGTTCGGCCAGTCCGCGACGTACTCCAGGTCGCGCACGGCGGTGAACTCCCGGACCACCGGCGGCACGTCCAGATCCGGCAGCAGGTCGAGCACGGCCTCCAGCCACTCGTCCTCACGGTCGAGGTCGTGGTCGCACTCGGCCGGGTCGAGCAGCACGTCGGAGTCGTTGACCACGGCGAAGCCGTCGAGCACCCCGGCCGCCGCCAGCACGTGCGGCCCGAACCTCTCCACCAGCTCGGGGGCGGCGACGCCGAACGGCACCTCGGGGTCGATCAGACCGGCCAGCGAGCCCTCGGCCAGCAGCAGCTCGCCCGCGGCGTACAGCTCGCCGTCGGCGCCGCGCAGCGCCAGCTCGGCCAGCCACGGCGCCTCCCCCGCGGTCAGGCCCGCCGCGTCGACCAGCGCCAGGACGGCCTGGGCCACCGGCTCGGGGTCGGCGTTGTTCAGCGACTCGGACACGGCCGCGTGGGTGAGCGGGTCCTCCAGCACCGTACGCGGGGTCGCCTCGGCCGCGCCCAGCCGCAGCAGCAGCGGGTGGGCGGCGTCGGGGTGGACGATCCGCAGCCCGAGCGGCGCCAGCAGGGCGGGGTCCACAGAGCTTTCCGCGGTGAGCACGAGCGTGCCGCGCGGGCCGCGCACCAGGCGGCCGTCGGCCAGCGGCACGGCGATCGCGCCGACCGCCTCCAGGTCGTCGGCGGGCAGCACCTCGTAGACCGACCGCCACCAGGACGGGTCCTTGTCCTCCACGGCCTCGCCGGACAGCATGTCCACGACGTCGGCCAGGTCGACCCGGCGCACGCCGAGCGTGGTCAGGGCCGGGTGCCGGGAGGCCCAGCCCGCGGGCAGCAGCCCGGGGACGATGCCGGCGATCAGCGCCAGGAACTCGGCCGACCCCTCGACCGCCCGCGCCTGGTCGCCCGGCACGATTCCGTCGGAGATCGACGGCAGCAGCGGCGTGTCCGGCAGCGCCTTGACGATCTCCCGCCGGATCGCGGCGTCGAGCGCGCCCTTGCCCATCAGGCCGGGCACGAGGTCGAGCAGGTCCGGAGTCGCCGGAAGCTCCCGCAGCAGCCGGACGTACGCCTCGGCGGCCCGGGCGACGAGGAAGTCGGTGAGCGGCCCGGGGGCGACGTGCCGCCGGTCCGTGGTCATCGGGAAGGACGCGATCAGCAGCGCGGGCAGGTCGAGCGGCTCGTCGCTCGGCGTCGGCGCGTGCACCACCCCCGGCATCACACCATCCGGGACGTCGCTCCGGCGGCCGGCGGGGACGGCCCAGCGGACCTCCCAGTAGGGCCGGGCCCGCTCCTCGGTCGGGCGGTCGGCGAACAGCTCGGCCACCTGCTCGGGGGTGAACGTGCCGGACTCGGCGACGACGTGCCAGCCGTCGGCCGAGATCGTGCGGGTCCGCCCGTCCAGCTCGATCTCGACGGTCTCCAGCGCCGGCATCGACAGCGGCAGCGCGGGCCCCGCCTCCTCCAGCATGCGCCGTACGGCCTGCTCGGCGGCCTGGTCGCGCAGCGGGAGCCGGACGACCGTGTCGTAGCCCTCGGGGACGTCGAGGGAGTCGTCGGAGAACGGCAGCCGCAGCAGCGGCACGTGCCCCTCGCGGCCCTCCAGCTCGGCGGCGAGCTCCGGCCGGGCGGCGACCAGCGCGGCGGTCTCCTCACGCGACCAGCGGACGCCGCCGGTGGCGCGGGAGGCGATCGAGGGCGCGTCGCTCACCGACACGACGGCGGCGAAGCCGACGCCGAAGCGTCCGGCCGCGCCCGCCTCGTCCTTCTTGCCGGAGACGCGCAGGGTGCTCAGGCCCTCCACACCGGTCTCGTCGAGCGGGGCGCCGACGTTGGCCGCCAGCAGCACGCCGTCGGCGAGCGTCAGCCGCAGCCGGCCCGGCACGCCGGCCCGCAGCGCCGCGTCGGCGGCGTTCTGGGCGAGCTCCACGACCAGCCGGTCGCGGTAACCGCCGAGGGCGAAGTCCTCCTCGGCGTTGGCGTCCTCGCGGAAGCGGGCGGGCGAGGCCGTCCAGGCCGCGAGAACGGTGTCACGCAGGCGCGCGGTGTCGAACATGATCAGGCGTGACCCAGGGGTTCGGAGTCGGCCTCGTCGACGGAGCCCGACTCGATGATGTCGTATCCCATGTCGTCCAGGATCGGGGGCGCCGGGTCCATGACCATCGAGGGCACGGTGGTCGCCTCGGAGTGCGCCCCGCAGCCGTGGTCGGCGGACACCACGCGGCCGTCGTCCGGCGCGTACTCGTTGGCGCAGACCCCGAAGCCGAGACCCAGCGCTCCGGCGAGCGGCCAGTAGAAACCGCAGGTGGAGCACTGCGCCGGGGCGGCGTGCGCGATCGGGGTGTGCGGACCGGCCTCACCGGCCCGCCAGCGCCGGGCGGCGAGGTCCCGGCCGATCGCCGACAGGACGCGGGCCCGCCCCAGGCCCAGCTCGAAGACCATCTGCTTGTCGATGTCCTCGTCGTCGGAGGCGAACCCGGGCACGAGCCGGTCGTCGTCGGCCTCGACCGGCAGCAGGTCGCCGACGCCGAGGTCCCCCGGGCGCAGCCGCTCGTTCCACGGCACCCAGCGGGGAGCGAGCAGCGCGCCCGAGCCGGGCAGCAGCACGGTCTCGCTCACGGTCACGACGCGGGCGCGGGAGGCCCGGGTGACGGTGACCGCCCAGCGCCAGCCGCGGTAGGCGCGGTCGAGGCACTCGAAGTAGTGGGTGACGAGCCGGTCGCCCTCGCTGTCGAAGCCCAGGTGCTCTCCCACCTCTCCCGGACGCGCGATGTCCTCCGCGGCCCGGCGGGCGAGGTCGACCGCCGCGGCACAGGCCTGGTCGACTGGAGTGCTACGGATTCGGGTACGACTCACACTCCATTTTCACCCACGCCGCGAGCGGACCGCACCGGCTGGATGGGTAAATCATGGAAGGACCCTCGGTGCCTATGGTGAAGATTTGGGCGAAGGTCACGCGTGTCGTGAGGGCGCCGGCGCGTGCGGCGCGCCGGCTCACGCACGCCCAGGGAGCCGGCCGGACCGGCCTCGGCCGCCTGATCGAGCTGACGGCCGCGCACTCGGCCGGGGACGCGCTGGTCACGGTGGCCCTCGCCGGGGCGCTGCTGTTCGGGCTGCCGGTCGGCCAGGCCCGCGGCCAGGTCGCGGCGTACCTGCTGATCACCATGCTGCCGTTCGCGGTCGTGGCGCCCTTCGTCGGGCCGGTGCTCGACCGGCTCCGCTCGGGCCGCCGCTACATCATGGCCGGCACCCTGCTCGCGCGGGGGCTGCTGTGCTGGGGGATGGCCGGGGCCGTCCACGCCTCCGACGCCGTCACGCTGTTCCCTTCGGCGCTCGCCGTGCTGGTCCTGTCGAAGGCGTACAACGTGTCCCGTGCGGCGATCATGCCGAGCGTGCTGCCCGCCGACATTCCGCTGGTGACCGCCAACGCCAGGGTCGCGTTGTTCGCGCTTGTCTCGGCCGGCGTGGGCGCGGGTTTGGCGACCGGCCTGTCCGCCGTCGCCGGGCCCGACTGGGTGCTGCGCGGCGCCGTGCCGCTGTTCCTGCTGGCCGGGGTGTTCGCCGTACGGCTGCCGCGCCACGTGGACGCGCCCGACCTGGAGGAGGACGAGCCGCGCCCCCGATGGCGCACCGTGCTCAATCTGGGCCCGGTGGTGGGCGAGGCCATGGGCGCCAACGCCGCGATCCGGGTGCAGTCGGGATTCCTCGTGTTCTTCCTGCTGTTCCTCGTCCAGGACGGCCACCTGCGCGGCGTGGACCCGAAGGTCGCGCTGGCGCTGCTGGCCGCCGCCGCGGGCGCGGGCGGCCTGGCCGGGGCCGCCGCCGGCTCCTGGTCGCGCTCCCGGTCCCCGCACCTGACCGTCATGGCCACGCTCGCGCTGGCCACGGTGGCCACGATCGCGGCGGCGTTCTTCTTCACGGTGTGGACCGCCGCCGTCGTCGCCCTCGTGGGCGCGTTCGCCCAGGGCCTCGGCAAGCTCGCGTTCGACGCCATCGTGCAACGCGAGATCGGCGAGGAGGTGCGCTCCTCGGCGTTCGGCGTCGCCGAGACGCTGCTCCAGATCGCCTGGGTGCTGGGCGGCCTGCTGGGCCTGGTGATGTCGCTGTTCGTGGCCGGTCCGGCCGGGCTCGGCGTGATGTCCGCGGCTCTCGCGCTCTCCTTCGGCCGCCTCGTCATGCTCCGCCGCCGCAGGCTCGCCGCCCGCACCGCCCCGGCGACCTGAACGTGCCGGGATCCCGCCGCTCTCCGCCTTCCATCTCGGCGGGCCGGGCGGCGGGAGCGGGTGCTACGCGCCGAGGCGGCGGGACGGACGCGTTCTACGCGGCGGGACGGACGCGTTCTACGCGCCGAGGCGGCGGGACGGACGCGTTCTAGGCGTCGAGGTCGTCGGCGACGGCCCGGAGCACGGTCGCGATCTTCTTGGCGTGCGCCGCGTCCGGGTGCTTGCCCCGCTGGTAGGAGTTCGAGATGTCGTCGAGCAGCTTGATCAGATCCTCGACGATCACGACCATCTCGTCGGGCTTCTTCCGCTTCGCCTTGCCCTTGACGGTCTTGGCCAGCGTCGGGGGCTGGTCGATCACCCGTACCGAGAGCGCCTGCTGGCCCCGGCGGCTCTCGGCGACACCGAACTCGACCTTCTGCCCGGGCTTGAGCGCCTCGACGCCCTTGGGCAGGGCGGAGGAATGCACGAAGACCTCACCGCCGTCGTCGCGGGTGAGGAAGCCGAAACCCTTGTCGGCGTCGTACCACTTGACCTTGCCACTCGGCACAGGGGTGACCTCGTTCAGACTGTCGTGAAGGTGACTGTAGGTAGGTTATGCCCAGAGACAGGCCCCGTGGACCCACTCGGAGGCCAATGAAGCATCCCGTGACGAGATTCTTGTCGATCTTTCCCGCGAGTGCGCGAAACCCCTGCCGTACGGGCGCTCCGGCGGCCGGATGAAGGTCGAGCCCTACCATGGAGAGAATGACGGGCACGGACTTCAGCGAGTGGCTGCGCGGCCGTTCCGACGAGCGGCTGCGGGCGCTCGTGGAGGCGCGGCCCGAACTCGTGACACCCGTCCCGGCCCACATCGACGGTCTCGCTGCCCGGGCCTGCAGCCCCTCGGCGATCGGCCGGGCGCTCGACCGGCTCGACCGGTTCTCCCTCTCGGTGCTGGAGACGCTGGCCCTGCGGCCCGGCCCCGCCGGCCGTGAGACGTTGCTGACCCTGCTCGCCCGCGCCGTGCCCGACGGACCCGGCGCCGAGGCCCTCGGGCCCGCACTCGACGCCGCGCTCGACCTGCTGACCACGCGCGCCCTGATCTACGGGCCCGAGGACGCGCTGCGGCCCGCGCCCGGGGTGGCCGACGCGCTCGAACCCCCGGCCGCCCTGGGGCCGCCGGTCGCCGAGGTGTTCCGCCACCACCCGCCGGAGCGGCTCGACGTGCTCCTGCGCGACATCGACCCGGCGTACGAGGGCGGCGGCGGGCACACCGACGGCGGACGGCCCGCCAGGGAGCGTCTCGCGGCGCTGCTCGCCGACCCCGCGACGGTCGGCCGCCTCGTCGGCGAGGTCTCCCCGCAGGCGAGGGCCGCCCTGGACGAGCTGGTGTGGGGCCCGGCGAGCGGACGGCTGCCGAACGCCCGCCGCGACGTGGACACCGCGGGCGCGCAGTCGCCCATCGAGCAGTTGCTGGCCCGTGGCCTGCTGGGCGCCACCGGGGAGGAGACGGTCGCGCTCCCCCGGGAGGTCGCCCTCGTGCTGCGCGACGGCCGCGTGCACCGCGACCTGTCCCCCGGCCCGCCGGCCCTGGAGGGGCCCGTACGCGACCAGGATCTGGCCGACCGCACGGCCGCCGGGCAGGCGTTCACGTTCGTGCGCACGGTCGAGGAGCTGTGCGAGGTGTGGAGCGTGGACCCGCCGGGGGTGCTGCGCGCGGGCGGCCTCGCCGTACGGGACCTGAGGCGGACGGCGCAGCTGCTCGACCTGCCGGAATGGGCGGCGGGCCTGGTCGTCGAGGTCGCGCACGCGGCCGGGCTGGTCGCCGCCGGCGAGGGGGAATGGCTGCCGACCGGCGGCTACGACGCCTGGCGGATCAAGGCCACCGAGGACCGGTGGGCCGTGCTCGCCGACGCGTGGGCCGCGATGGAACGCGCCCCCGGGCTGATCGGCGAGCGCGACGACCGCGACCGCCCGCTGAACGCCCTCCACCCGGACCTGCGCAGGCCGGGGGCCGCCCAGATGCGGGCACGCACGCTCGCCGTGCTGGAGTCCGCGCCGCCCGGCCTCGCTCCGACGCCCGAGTCGGTGCTGGCCCGGCTCGCCTGGGAGCAGCCCCGCCGCCGTCCCGCGCTGCGCGACCGGCTCGTCCGGTTCGCCCTGCGCGAGGCCGAGCACATCGGCGTGACCGGCCTCGGCGTGCCGTCCTCGCACGGCCGCTCGGTCGCGCGCGGGGACGGTCGCGCGGCGGGCCTGCTCGCGCCGCTGCTGCCGCGACCGGTCGACCACGTGCTGCTGCAGGCCGACCTGACGGCCGTGGCGCCGGGCCCGCTGACCACCGACCTCGGCCGCCGGCTCGCGCTCACGGCCGACGTGGAGAGCAAGGGCGGGGCGACGGTGTACCGCTTCTCCGAGCAGTCGATCCGCCGGGCGCTCGACGCGGGGCACTCCGCCGGCGACCTGCTCGCCATGCTGGAGCGCCACTCGGCCACCCCGGTCCCCCAGCCGCTGGCCTACCTGGTGACGGACGTCGCCCGCCGCCACGGCCGCATCCGCGTCGGCGCGGCGTCGGCCTACATCCGGTGCGACGATCCGGCCCTGCTCGACGAGGTGCTCGCCGACAAACGGGCCCACCTGCTGCGGCTGCGGCGGCTCGCACCGACCGTGCTGGCTTCCAAGACGTCCCGGGCGGCGCTGGTCGACTCGCTGCGGGCGATGGGATACGCACCGGTGGCCGAGTCGCTGGAGGGCGACGTGGTCGTCGCACGGGCCGACGCCCGGCGGACCGAGGGGCAGCTCGCCGCCCGCGTGACCGCCACCGCCGTGCCCGACCCCGAGACGCTGACCGCCGCCGTGCGCGCGATGCGGGCGGGAGACTCGCGGCGGCGGCCGGTCGAGGCGCCCGAGGGCCAGGTGCCCCGATCCCCCGCGACCGCCACGATCAGCGCGCTCCAGGAGGCCATCCGGCAGGGGTCGCGGGTGTGGATCGGCTACCTCGACTCGCAGGGGCACGCCACCAGCCGCATCCTCGAACCGGCCCGGATGGAGGGCGGCTACCTCACCGCGTACGACGAGACCCGGGCGACGGTCCACCGCTTCGCCCTGCACCGGATCACGGGCATCGCCGAGATCGGACGATGACAGATTCGTGGTAAATCTTGGGGTCCGCTGTAGTAAAGGATTTCAGGGTGACGACTCCAGAGCAGCCAGGGCAGGGACCCCAGGATTGGCAGACCCCGTCCAACCCCTATGGACCGCCGTCCGGCTCCAGCCCCTATGGACAGCAGCCGTACGGCCAGCACGGCACGCCGCCGGGCCCCGACCCGAACCAGCAGTACGGCCAGCAGGGGCAGTACGGCCAGTACGGTCAGTACGGACAGCAGGAACAGTACGGGCAGCAGGGCCAGTACGGGCAGTACGGGCAGCCGGGGCCGAATCCGTACCAGCAGCAGCCGTACGGCTACTACCCGCCGCGGCAGGAGGGCCCGCGCACGCACGCGATCGTGGCCCTCGTCGTCAGCATCGTGCTGTCGTTGAGCTGCTACGTGACCCTCGGCGGCATCGCCGGGGCGATCCTGTCGGGGATCGCGCTCAGCAAGGTGGACACCGCGCCGGACCAGGCGCGCGGGCTGCTGAAGTGGACGTGGATCGCCATCGGCATCAACGTCGTCCTGCTCGTCCTGGCGATCGGCGGGATCTTCTACGCCGGGATCAACGGCTACCTCGACTGACCGCGCCCGTACGTCGCCCATACATGCGGCATCCGCGAGACCGGGACTGATTCGGCCCGGCCTCGTGTTTGATATGCGGTAAGCCGTACGAGGGGGAGCAGGCATTGAGTGACGGGCCGCTGATCGTCCAGTCCGACAAGACGCTGCTGCTGGAGGTCGACCACCCCAGGGCGGACGAGTGCCGCAAGGCCATCGCGCCGTTCGCGGAGCTGGAACGCGCGCCCGAGCACGTCCACACCTACCGGGTCACCCCGCTCGCGCTGTGGAACGCCCGCGCCGCCGGGCACGACGCCGAGCAGGTGGTCGACGCGCTGATCGGCTTCAGCCGCTACCCCGTGCCGCACGCGCTGCTCGTGGACGTCGCGGAGACCATGGCGCGGTACGGCAGGCTGCGCCTGGAGAAGCACCCCATCCACGGCCTGGTGCTCACCAGCACCGACCGCGCCGTGCTGGAGGAGGTGCTGCGCTCCAAGAAGATCCAGCCGCTGGTCGGGGAGCGCTTCGGCGCCGACGTGGTGGCCGTGCATCCCTCCGAGCGCGGCAACATCAAGCAGACGCTGCTCAAGCTCGGCTGGCCGGCCGAGGACCTCGCGGGGTACGTCGACGGCGAGCACCACCCCATCGACCTGCGCGAGGACGGCTGGACACTGCGCCCCTACCAGAAGGAGGCGGCCGACGCCTTCTGGCACGGCGGCTCCGGCGTGGTGGTGCTGCCGTGCGGCGCGGGCAAGACGATCGTGGGCGCGGCGGCGATGGCACACGCCCGGGCGACCACGCTGATCCTGGTCACCAACACGGTCTCGGCCCACCAGTGGAAGCAGGAGCTGCTCCGGCGCACCTCGCTGACCGAGGACGAGATCGGCGAGTACACCGGCACCAAGAAGGAGATCCGCCCGGTCACGATCGCCACCTACCAGGTCATGACGACCCGGCGGCAGGGCACGTACCGGCACCTGGAGCTGTTCGACGCCCGCGACTGGGGGCTGGTCGTCTACGACGAGGTCCACCTGCTGCCGGCGCCGATCTTCCGGATGACCGCCGACCTGCAGGCCCGGCGGCGCATCGGCCTCACCGCCACACTCGTGCGCGAGGACGGCCGGGAGGGCGACGTCTTCTCGCTCATCGGCCCCAAGCGGTACGACGCGCCCTGGAAGGAGATGGAGAACCAGGGCTACATCGCCCCCGCCGAGTGCGTCGAGGTGCGGGTGACGCTCAGCGACGACGAGCGGCTGGCCTACGCCATGGCCGAGAGCGACGAGCGCTACCGGTTCTGCTCGACCACGCCCGCCAAGACCAGGGTGACCGAGGCGCTGGTGCGGCGGCACGCGGACGAGCAGGTGCTGGTGATCGGGCAGTACATCGACCAGCTCGACGAGCTGGGCGAGCACCTGAACGCTCCCGTGATCAAGGGCGAGACCAAGGTCAAGGAGCGCGAGCGGCTGTTCCAGGCGTTCCGCGACAAGGAGATCCGGGTGCTGGTGGTCTCCAAGGTCGCCAACTTCTCCATCGACCTGCCCGAGGCGGCCGTGGCGATCCAGGTCTCCGGCACGTTCGGCTCGCGCCAGGAGGAGGCCCAGCGGCTCGGCCGCGTGCTGCGTCCCAAGGCGGACGGCGGCGGCGCACGGTTCTACTCGGTGGTCAGCCGCGACACCGTCGACCAGGAGTTCGCCGCGCACCGGCAGCGGTTCCTGGCCGAGCAGGGGTACGCCTACCACATCATCGACGCCGACGACGTGGGCGAGGAGGACCCGGCGAGGTGACGACCCCCTCGGGTCACGTCCGGCGCCGCGCCCGGTAGGCGCTGGCCTTGGCGCGGTTCTGGCAGGACAGATCGCAGAAGCGGCGCGAGGCGTTGCGCGTGGTGTCGTAGACCGCCGTGGGCGCGGCCCCGGCGGAGAACTTCGCCGGCCGTGGCTGGACCGACGAGGAGTGGGCCGCCACCCGCGAACGGCTGGCCGTACGCGGCCTGGTGGACGGCGAGGGGAGGGCCACTCCGGCGGGGCGCGCGCTGCGCGACCAGGTGGAGCGCATGACCGACGAACTGGCCGCGGGCCCGTGGCGAACGCTCGGCGACGCGGGGGCCGAGCGGCTGGCCGCGCTCAACCTGCCACTGCTCGGGGCGGTGTTCGAGTCGGGCCTGCTGCCCGCCGTCACCACACTCGGCATCGGCAAGATCCAGGCCCCCGAGTGAGTTCCGGCCGACGGACGCTCGCCCGCGCGGCCGACCTGGAGCGCGCCGCTACGGGCGTGAGGACGAGCCGTATGCGGCGCCCTTCTCGGGCTGCCGGGGACGCCTGACCAGCCCGCATGCCGCGTCACGATCTCCGGGCGCCCTCCCGCGGACGCTCACCCGTACGGCGATGGCGGCCCTAGATCCAGGAAATACCCTTGGGCGTTGTCACCACGTCACCCCCTCGCGCCTTACCCACACATGATGCAGTCGTGATGGCCGCAATACCCAGCAGACGAGGCGAATCACGCAATATATGCATTTTTCGTCTTACTCCTGGTTCGTCGTTATCCCTTGTCCCGCCCTGCCGGTGAGCATGCGAGGCTCACATAACAGGGCATTTCATGACAAATCACCCCACTACCGCATGACGCTGCCCCGGCGGGCCGAGGAGAGGCCATCCCCTCGGCCGCCGGGAAGTTCTCGACCGGCCGCCGGACGCGGCGACCCGACACGGCGACCCGACACGGTCACCGGGACTCGGTCACCGGGACACGGTCACCGGGACAACGGTCACTGCGCGGCCAGGCCGCCGACGAACAGCACCACCAAGGCGACGACCCAGGCCACCACGGCGGCGCCGTACAGGGACTCGCGCCGCCCGAACCAGGCGACCCCCGTGGCGCATGCCGCGACCACCGCGACCAGCACGGACAGCGCGATCACCGAGGCGATCCGGTCCGCGCAGCCCGGCGAGGGCCCCAGGCTCGTCGCGCAGAACGCCTGCCTGCTCCAGCCGCCGAAGACCGCGAACCCCCACAGCGTGGCGAGCAGCAGGCTCGCCGCCGCCTGGATCGCCGGAGGAACCACGGTGCGCGTCACCCGGGTACAGATACCCGCCCCGGGAAACGGCGACACGCGCGAGAAATACCGTTTCGGCATCGCGAGGTCCGTCGCTAAGCTCTTGTGCTTCCCGCTTCCACCAGTCCTGTCCTCGTCATGTCCGGAGGAGTTTTCCGCATGCCCGGAAATGTGCTCGAAGACGAGCGCGCCCATCTGGCGGCCTCCCGTGCCGCGCTCCGCGCGATGCGTGAGCACGCGCAGTCGCTGTCGGCGGACGCCGCCGGCGACTGGGTGTCGCAACAGGTCCTGCAGGGCCTGCTCGACCAGAGAGTGGCCGCCCTGGCCGACCACCCCGACGCGCCGCTGTTCTTCGGCCGGTTGGACCGCGCGGCCGATGACGACCTGCCGAGCATGATCTACGTCGGACGCCGGCACGTCCACGACGAGAGCAGCCGGCCCCTCGTCATCGACTGGCGCGCCCCGATCTCGCGCGCCTTCTACCAGGCCAGCCCCGCCGACCCCATGGGCGTCCGGCTGCGCCGCAGGTTCGGCTACCAGGGCGGCGACCTCACGGCGTACGAGGACGAGCCGCTCGACGGCAGGGCGCTCGGGCAGAGCAGGCTGCTGACGGAGGAGATCGAGCGGCCCCGCACCGGCCCCATGCGGGACATCGTCGCGACGATCCAGCCCGACCAGGACGAGATCGTCCGCGCGGACCTCGGCGTCACCGTCTGCGTGCAGGGCGCGCCGGGCACCGGAAAGACGGCCGTGGGCCTGCACCGCGCGGCCTACCTGCTGTTCACGCACCGCGAGAAGCTGTCGCGCTCGGGCGTCACGATCGTCGGGCCCAACCGGGCCTTCCTCGCCTACATCTCCTCGGTGCTGCCCGCGCTCGGCGAGGTGAAGGTCGACCAGACGACGGTGGCCGGCGTCCTGGGCGACCACGCCCATCCGGAGGACCCCGCGGCGGCGGCCGTGAAGGGCGACGCACGCATGGCCGAGGTGGTGAAGCGGGCCCTGTGGCTGCACGTCGCCAAGCCGGTCGAAGGGGTGCTGTTCACCAAGGGCATCAACCGCTACCGGGTGCCCGATCACGAGGTCCGCGAGATCGTCGCCTCACTGCGCGGCACGACGAGGTACGGCCCGGGCCGCACCACCCTGGCCCAGCGGCTCGCCCACGCCGTGCTCGTCCAGATGGAACGGCGTGGCGAGTCGCCCGACGACCGGGTGCAGGACGCGGTGGCCCGGTCGAAGCCGGTCAAGGCCGTGCTGGACGCCGTCTGGCCGAAGCTCACCCCCGAGCAGGTGCTGTTCCGGTTGCTGTCGGACCCCGAGTTCCTCGCCCGAGCGGCCCGGTCGGATCTCTCTCCCGAGGAACAGCGGCTCATCCTGTGGCGCAAGCCGTACAAGTCGCATCGGTCGGCCAAGTGGACGGCCGCCGACGCGGCCCTGCTCGACGAGCTCGGCGACCTGATCGAGCGGACGCCGTCCCAGGGACACCTCGTGGTGGACGAGGCGCAGGACCTGTCGGCGATGCAGCTGCGCGCGCTCGGACGCCGCTGCCGCACGGGCTCGGCGACCGTGCTGGGCGACCTCGCGCAGGGCACCACGCCCTGGTCGGCACGCTCGTGGAAGACCGTGCTCGACCACCTCGGCCAGCCGTCGGGCGAGGTCACCGAGCTCACGCTCGGCTTCCGCGTGCCCCGCGAGGTCCTCGACTTCGCGGCGCGGCTGCTGCCCTCCGTCGCGCCGGAGCTGGCCCCGCCGCGCTCGCTGCGTCCCGGCGCGGGCTCCCTGTCCGTGCGCCGCGAGGCCGACGTCGCCGCCGCGCTTCCCGGGGCCGTACGGCAGGCTCTCGCACAGGAGGGGTCGATCGGCGTCATCGCCGCGGACGCGGACGTACCGGCCCTCACCGCGGCGCTGGACGCCGCGCAGGTGCCGCACGCGGTGCTCGGCCCCGACTCGACGGGCGACGACCGGCTGCTGCTGGTGCCGGCGACGCTCGCCAAGGGTCTGGAGTACGACCATGTGATCGTCGCCGAGCCCGCCGCCATCGCGGAGGCGGAGGAACGCGGTCTCGCCCGTCTCTACGTGGTCCTCACCCGGGCCGTGACGTCACTGACCATCCTGCACAGCCGCGACCTGCCCGAGGAGCTGCGTTGAGCGCACCCGACGTACGAATTCGCAACGGCGTCCCGGAGGACGTCGAGGCCGTCCTGCGGTTCTGGCGGGAGGCCGCGGAGAACACCGACAGACACGACGACGCCGCCAAGGTCGTGGCCCTGATCGAGCGCGATCCCGAGGCGTTGCTGATCGCCGAGGTCGACGGCCGGATGGTCGGCACGCTCATCGCCGGCTGGGACGGCTGGCGCGCGCACCTCTACCGGCTCGCCGTCGACCCGGCCCACCGGCGCATGGGCATCGGCTCGCGGCTGATCCGGGCCGCCGAGGAGCGCTTCCGGCGATTCGGTGCGTTCCGCGCGGACGCGATGGTCCTGCACGACAACACCCTGGCGCACCACGCCTGGACGTCGGCGGGATACGCGATGCAGACCGACTGCGCCCGCTGGGTCAGGCGCCTCACCTGAGCCTGAGGCGCACAGCGGGAAAGGGCGGTTCCCCCCGCGGGGAACCGCCCTTCCGTTGAGACGAAGCAGGCTGATGGATCAGAAGTCCATGTCGCCGCCGCCGGGCATGGCGGGGGCCTTCTCCTTCTCGGGCTTCTCGGCGATGACGGCCTCGGTGGTCAGGAACAGCGCCGCGATGGACGCCGCGTTCTGCAGCGCCGAGCGGGTGACCTTGGCCGGGTCGATGATGCCGGACTCGAACATGTTGACGTACTCGCCGGTCGCGGCGTTGAGGCCCTCACCAGCCGGGAGGTTGCGGACCTTCTCCACCACGACGCCGCCCTCGAGGCCGGCGTTGACGGCGATCTGCTTCAGCGGCTCCTCGAGGGCCTTGCGGACGATCGCGGCACCGGTGGCCTCGTCGCCGTTGACCTCGAGCTTGTCGAACGCGTTGGCGCCGGCCTGCAGCAGGGCCACGCCACCGCCGGGGACGATGCCCTCCTCGACCGCGGCCTTGGCGTTGCGGACGGCGTCCTCGATGCGGTGCTTGCGCTCCTTGAGCTCGACCTCGGTGGCCGCGCCGGCCTTGATGACGGCCACGCCGCCGGCCAGCTTGGCGAGGCGCTCCTGGAGCTTCTCGCGGTCGTAGTCGGAGTCGGTGCGCTCGATCTCGGCGCGGATCTCGTTGACCCGGCCGGCGATCTGCTCGGCGTCACCGGCGCCGTCGACGATCGTGGTCTCGTCCTTGGTCACGACGACCTTGCGGGCGCGGCCGAGCAGGTCGAGGGTGGCGTTCTCGAGCTTGAGACCGACCTCCTCGCTGATGACCTGGCCACCGGTGAGGGTGGCGATGTCGCCCAGCATGGCCTTGCGGCGGTCGCCGAAGCCGGGGGCCTTGACGGCCACGGACTTGAACAGGCCGCGGATCTTGTTGACGACCAGGGTCGCCAGGGCCTCGCCCTCGACGTCCTCGGCGATGATGACCAGCGGCTTGCCGGACTGCACGACCTTGTCGAGCAGCGGCAGGAGGTCCTTGTTCGCCGATACCTTGGAGTTGACGATCAGGATGTACGGGTCCTCGAAGACCGCCTCCATGCGCTCCGGGTCGGTCACGAAGTAGCCGGACACGTAGCCCTTGTCGAAGCGCATACCCTCGGTGAGCTCCAGCTCCAGGCCGAAGGTGTTGCTCTCCTCGACGGTGATGACGCCTTCCTTGCCCACCTTGTCCATCGCCTCGGCGATGAGGGAGCCGATCTCGGTGTCGGCGGCGGAGATGGAGGCGGTGGAGGCGATCTGCTCCTTGGTCTCCACGTCCTTGGCGAGCTTCGACAGCTCCTCGCTGACGCGCTCGACGGCGGCCTCGATGCCCTTCTTCAGCGCCATCGGGTTGGCGCCGGCGGCCACGTTGCGCAGGCCCTCGCGGACCAGCGCCTGAGCGAGCACGGTAGCCGTCGTCGTGCCGTCACCGGCGACGTCGTCGGTCTTCTTCGCGACTTCCTTGACCAGCTCGGCGCCGATCTTCTCCCACGGGTCCTCGAGCTCGATCTCCTTGGCGATGGAGACACCGTCGTTGGTGATCGTGGGGGCGCCCCACTTCTTCTCCAGCACGACGTTGCGGCCCTTCGGGCCGAGGGTCACCTTCACGGCGTCGGCGAGCTGGTTCATACCGCGCTCGAGACCGCGCCGGGCGTCCTCGTCAAACGCGATCATCTTGGCTGCCATTAGGCTAGACCTCCCAGTAGCAGGGTGTCTTCAACGGACCGAGCCGACGCCCGCGACGGCTTGAGCCCGCTATCCCTGCGCGGGCCCCATCGCCCCGATCCCGATTGTTGTCACTCTCGACCTCAGAGTGCCAAACAAGTATTTAGCACTCTCCCCCCGAGAGTGCAAGCGGAAGCCACCCTGACCAGCTTGGACGGTATGTCCAGAAGCAGCGCGAAGCGGGGAACACCGAGCGAGCCGGGGGGCGCGCCGCCGGTCTGGACTGAGGAGCGCGCGCAGCGAGGAACGAGCGAGCACGCGACGAGGGCCGTGTTCCTGGCGCGCCTCCGGCACGACCCCGCCGGGAGTGAGCGCCCCGACGGTGAAGCGGGAAACACAGCGGAAGGCCCGGCGCGCGGGATGCCGTGCGCCGGGCCTTCCAAGGTCGATGACGGGATCAGACGGCCCGTACGGCCTCCGCCTGGGGGCCCTTCTGACCCTGCGTGATGTCGAACTCAACCCGCTGACCCTGCTCGAGGGCCTTGTAGCCGTCCATCATGATTGCCGAGTAATGGACGAACACGTCCTTCCCACCGTCTACCGCGATGAAGCCGTAGCCCTTGTCCGCGTTAAACCATTTGACGGTGCCCTGCGCCACTTCCGACTCCTCTTGCTGGGCTGGGGACCACCAAGAAGCCCCCGGTTTTGTCGATCGTCCTCGACCATACCCGTGTCAAGGCGTAGGACAACAGAGTCAATCCGCAAACTACTACTTGGCGTTCGCTCAAAGCGGGACCGAAGAATTTTCACTTTGCTGTTGAATAGTTGAGAGCTACACCATTTGCCATAGCACCGCCCGACTTCTTTCGCGATAGAAGTGCATGTCAGGTGCTCGGCGCCGGTGCGGCGGCTCAGCCTCCGGCTACGGCGGGGATGACCGAAATCTGCACCCCGTCCGGTGTGGCGGTGTCCAGACCATCGGCGAATCGGACATCCTCTTCTCCGACGTAGACGTTGACAAAACGCCGAATCTTACCCGTTTCGTCCAGGATGCGCCCGCCGATGCCGGGGTAGTCCGCGTCCAGCTTCTGCAGGACCTCGCGGAGCGTTCCCCCCTCCCCGCTCACCTCCGCCGCTCCGTTGGTGTACGTCCGGAGAATCGTCGGAATCCGCACGGAAACGCTCATTGTTCACTCGCTTTCGTTGCTGCCGATGGGCCTTGTGAAACGCTTTCAGTTGGCGAATGCCGCACGGAACGCGTCGAGAGAGGGACGGATGACGGCGGTGGGGCGGGCGTGCTCGGCCACCGCGTCGAGCGTCTTGAGCCCGTCGCCGGTGTTCAGCACCACGGTCTCGGCGTCGGGGTCGAGGCGCCCCTCGCGCACCAGCTTGCGCAGCACGCCGACCGTGACGCCCCCCGCCGTCTCCGCGAAGACGCCCTCGGTCCTGGCCAGCAGGCGGATCGCCTCGACCACCTCCTGGTCGTTCACGTCCTCCACCGCGCCGCCCGTCCGCCGGACGATGTCGAGCACGTACGGCCCGTCCGCCGGGTTTCCGATCGCCAGCGACTTGGCGATGGTGTCGGGACGCACCGGCTGCACCACGTCCTGCCCGGCCTTGAACGCCCGGGAGACCGGCGAGCAGCCCTCGGCCTGCGCGCCGAAGATCCGGTACGGCCGATCCTCGACCAGCCCCAGCTTGATCAGCTCGCGGAAGCCCTTGTCGATCTTCGTGAGCTGCGAACCGGAGGCCACCGGGATGACGATCTGGTCGGGCAGCCGCCAGCCGAGCTGCTCGGCGATCTCGTACGCCAGCGTCTTGGAGCCCTCGGCGTAGAAGGGCCGGAGGTTGACGTTGACGAAGCCCCACTTCTCGCCCAGCTCGTCGCCGATGAGCTCCGAGCAGAAGCGGTTGACCTCGTCGTAGTTGCCGTCGATGGCGACCAGGCGGCCGCCGTACACCGCGGCCATGACGACCTTGGCCGGCTCCAGGTCGGCGGGGATGAACACGCAGGCGTCCAGTCCGGCCCGGGCGGCGGCCGCGGTCACCGCGCCGGCGAGGTTGCCGGTGGAGGAGCACGACAGGGTGTGGAAGCCGAAGTTGCGCGCGGCCTCCAGCGCGATCGAGACGACCCGGTCCTTGAAGGAGTGGGTGGGGTTGCCGGAGTCGTCCTTGACGTGGAGCGACCGCAGCCCCAGCTCGGCCGCCAGCCTGTCGGCCTTCACGAGCTTGGTCCAGCCGGGCTGGAGGTTGGGCTTGGCCGCCACGTCGGCGGGGACGGGGAGCAGGGAGCGGTACCGCCAGATGTTCGCCGGACCGGACTCGATGTCCTCCCGGCGGATCTCGCCGAATTCGTACGCCACCTCAAGGGGGCCGAAACACTCCGTACAGGCGAAGATCGGGCCGAGCTCGTAAAGAGTGCCACATTCGCGACACGAAAGACCCGTGGCGGGGCCGAACTCGACGGTGTTCGCGGCGGTGTTAGCGGCAGTGCTGGTGTGCGCCATGAAGCGAGGCCTTTCCCTCATCTTCGCTCGCGACCACCCTGGCCGCGAGCCGGAATTGGCACCTGTCCCGGCCGGGCCTCGTGGACACGAGTTCGACACCGGGGAGGTTGCCGGGGCTTCGCAGGGCCGGTCCCTCCACCCCTCTGGATGAGCATGTTCAGTTGTGGAACCTTTCCGAGAAAGGTCTCTAGCACTGTACCCCGGCGTCCTCGGTGTCCGTTCCGACGTCTCACATCACGAGACGATTCGTATCAGCCGTACGCCTCGCCGAGGGCGGTCTGCACGTACTTGCGCGCCTGGTGGATCCGGGACTTGACCGTTCCGAGGGGGATCTTCAGCTGGTCGGCGACCTCCGCATAGTCGAGCTGGCAGATGTCGCGCAGCACGAGCGCCTGGGCGAGGTCGGGCCGCTCGGCCTCCAGCGCCTCCATCGCGTCGAGCAGGTCGAGCCGCGAGCCGGCGATGACGCTCACCCGCCGGGGATCGGGCCGCTGGTCGGGCAGCTCCTCCGCCTGCTCCGACGAGCGCCGCTTCAGTGAGCGGTAGGTGGTCCTGGCGCAGTTCACGGTCACGATGTGCAGCCAGGTGCTGAACTTGGCGCGCCCCTCGAACCTGGCGATGTTGCGTGCCACGGCGAGCAGCGTGTCCTGCGCGGCCTCCTCCGCGTCCTGCCGATACGGTAGAAGCCTCTCGCAGTGCCGCAGCACGTCGGGCTCGATGCGCCGCAGCAGTTCACCGAGCGCGCGATGGTCCCCCTGGGCAGCCGAACGGGCCAGGTCCTCGGTCGTGTCGTCCAGTGCCATGCCGTATCCAGCCCTCCCGCGATCGGTTGACATCCTATTGACGGAGGTCGGCTTTTATTAATCTTCCGGCATGCGCGCCCGCTCTGATCGAGGGACAGCCCAGATGAGCAGCACCGTTCTTATCGCGTCCAACAGGGGCCCGGTGTCCTTCACGCTGTCGGAGGACGGCGGCCTGACCATGCGCAGGGGCGGTGGCGGCCTGGTCTCGGGCCTGTCCGAGGTCGTCAGGGACACCGACGTCCTGTGGGTCTGCGCGGCGCTGTCGGACGGCGACCGGGGCGCGGTGCGTCAGGCGCCCGGCGGCAGGCTCGACCGGGCCTTCGAGACGGGGCCGATCCGCATGCTGGACATCCCGCCCGCGGTCTTCCACCGGGCCTACAACGCCGTGGCCAACTCGACCCTCTGGTTCGTCAACCACCTGCTGTACAACACGCCCTTCTCCCCCGAGTTCGGCACGCGGTTCCGGCGCGAGTGGGAGTCGTACCGCACCTACAACGGGGCCTTCGCGCTGGCCCTGGCCGAGGAGGCGGCGCCCCGGGCGCGCGTCATGGTGCAGGACTACCACCTGACGCTGACCCCGGCGATGCTCCGGGTCGACCGGCCCGACCTGCGCATCGGCCACTTCTCGCACACCCCCTGGGCGCCGCCAGAATACTTCGCGCTGCTGCCCGAGGACGTCGCGGCGGAGGTGCTGACCGGCATCCTCGGCGCCGACCACGCCGGGTTCCTCACCGCGCGCTGGGCCCGCTCATTCATGGACTGCTGCGAGGTGCTGCTCGGAGCCCGGGTGGACCACGCCACCCGTACGGTGACCTACGACGGGCGGACCACCAGGATCGGCGTCCACCCGCTCGGGGTGAACGGGGACGCGCTGCGGGCGCGGGCGGCCGAGCCGGACGTCGAGTCGCACATGACCGCGATCAGGGACCACGTCGGCGACCGCAGGCTGATCGTGCGCATCGACCGCACCGAGCTGTCCAAGAACATCGTGCGCGGCCTGCGGGCCTACCAGGAGTTCCTGGCCGCCCATCCCGAGTGGCACGGCCGGGTCGTCCACCTGGCGTTCGCCTACCCCTCCCGGCACGACCTGCCCGAGTACCGCGAATACACGGCGGCCGTGCAGCGCTGCGCGAAGGAGATCGAGGACGAGTACGCCACCGAGGACTGGGACCCGCTCATCCTCAACGTCAACGACGACTACCCGCGCTCCCTGGCCGCCTACCGGCTGGCCGACGTCCTGCTCGTCAACCCGATCAGGGACGGCATGAACCTGGTGGCCAAGGAGGGCCCGATCCTGTCGCCCCGGTGCGCGCTGGTGCTGTCGCGCGAGGCGGGCGCGGCGGCCGAGCTGGGGGCCGACTCGCTGCTGGTCAACCCGTACGACGTGTCCGGCACGGCGGCCGCGCTGCACGAGGCGCTGACACTGCCGGAGCAGGAGCGTCTCAGGCGCGGCCTGCGGCTGCGGGAGGCCGCCACCGCCCTGCCGCCCCAGCGCTGGTTCGAGGACCAGCTCGCCGCGCTGCACTGAACGCGGGCCGCGATCAAGGCTCTGTCGTCGTTGCGCTAGTCTTGCCTGGTTTTGGAACGCACCATAAAGGTCACCAGGGACGGCCCCACCTGGTTGATCTACCTGCAGCTCGCCACCTTCGCCACCTACCTGTACGGACTGTCGGCCGCCGTGCCGCTCCTGCGCGCGGAACTCGGCGTGTCCCAGGCCGTCGCCGGGCTGCACGGCACCGGGATGGCGCTCGGCGGCATCGCCGGAGGGCTGGCCCTGCCCACGCTGACCAGGCGACTCGGGCGCCGCGTCGTCACCTGGGGCGGCCTGGCCGGGATGAACGCCGGTGTGCTCCTCGTCGCGTTCGGGCACTCGCTTCCGCTCACGCTCGCCGGTTTCACCCTCGCCGGCGGCTGCGGCTCGACGGCCCTGTACGTGATGATGGCGGTGCTCAGCGACCACCACGGCCCGGCCGGGGCGGCCGTCATCAGCGAGGCCAACGCGGTCGGCGTCACCGCCGGCATCGCCACCACCTACGTCTTCAGCGTGGCGGCCGAGTCGTCCATCGGCTGGCGCCCCTCGCTGTTCGCGCCGGTGGCGGCCACCCTTCTGCTGGCACTGGTCATGGGCCGGGTGTGGGTGCCTCCGGCGCCCGCCCCGCCGCCGTCGCCCGCGGCCTCCCTACGGGTCCCGTACGGCTGGCGCTTCCACGTCGCCGGCTTCGTGCTGCTGTGCTGTGTGGCCCTGGAGTTCGCCTTCAACCTGTGGGCCGCCGCGTTGTTCGGCCAGCGGACCGGCCTGTCGCCCGGCGTGGCGGCGACCGGGCTGACCGCGATGCTGGCCGGCATGGCCGCGGGCCGGTTCGGCGGCGCCCGGCTCGCCCTGCGCTTCGCGCCGGGAGCGGTGCTGCTGGGCTCGCTCGGGGTGACCCTGGCCGGCTGGACGCTGTTTTGGACCGGGACCTCGGCGCCGGTCTGCTACGCCGGGCTCGCGCTCAGCGGGCTCGGCATCTCGGTCCAGTTCCCCATGGGCCTGACCCGCATGATCGAGGTGTCGGGAGGCCGGCCGGACCAGGCGTCCGGCACGGCCTCGATCTGGGCGGGCGTGGGCTCGGGCAGCGGGCCGTTCGTGCTCGGCGCACTGGGGGACGGCTTCGGGACGCACACGGCGTTCCTGCTCGCGCCCGCCCTGATCGCGGTGGCCGCGGGCGGAGTCGTCGGATCCCGGTCGCGGTCCTGAGTCCCGGACCGGTCAGTTCCAGGTCGCGTTCTTGAGGATCGCGGCCAGCTGCGGGTGGTCCCACTGGTCGAGGACCAGGATCTTCGACGAGGGCAGGTACCACTCACGCTGGTTGTAGTGCAGCTTGACCCGGCCCTTCTTGTCGACGCAGGTCGCCGCCCACCTGTGGTAGTCCGCCTTGTGTCCGGGCCCGACCTGCCGCAGCCCCTTGTCCGCGACCTTCCACTCGCCCTTGTACAGCTTGTAGCTCTTCGGGCAGATGCTGACGTCGGTCGCCGGGTCGAATCCGTACTTCGACTTGTAGGACTGGAACGTGTGCCCCCCGATCTTGAGCGCCTTCGGGCCCAGGATCCAGAAACCGTGGCACCCATAGTCGCGGAAACCGTAGTCCTCGGTGCCGAAGGTGGGACACGAGCCGGTGATGACGCGCACCCAGTCCCTGTCGTCCTTGGCCACCTTCCACGACTTGGGGATCGTGAGGGTCAGGCCACTCCGCAGGGAGACCTGCTTGGTGCCGCCGCTCTCGCTCGCGGACGCCGCCGCCGGAACCGCCAGGGACGCCGCGAGCACGGCCAGGCCGGCCGCCGCGGTCGAGATCGTCTTTCTGAACATGCCGGAAACACTAGGCGCGGTCACTTGCGGACGACTTGCGAGCGGATAGGCAGGAGATCACCAAGTGCTCAGCTCCAGGTCGCCTTCTTCAGGATCGCGGCCAGCTGCGGGTGGTCCCACTGGTCGACCACCAGGATCCGCGACGTCGGCAGGTACCACTCGCGCTGGTTGAACCGGGCCTTCACCGTGCCCGAGGTCAGGGTCCTGCAGGTGCCCGCCCAGTCGCGGTAGTCGGCCTTGTGCCCCGGCCCGACCTGCCGCAGTCCCCTTTCGGCGAGCGTGGTGCGGCCGAGGTAGAGCTTCTTCTCGACCGGGCAGGGCCCGACGTCGGTGGCCGGGTAGAACGGGCCGTCCGGCGTGTACGCCCGGAACAGCTCATGGCCCACTTCGATGGCCTTGGGGCCGAGGATCCAGAAGCTGTGACACCCCGAGTCGCGGAAGCCGTACGTGTCCGTGCCCTCGGTGGGGCACGAGCCGGTGATGACGCGCAGCCAGTCCGCGCGGTCGGCGTCGACCCGCCAGGACGAGGGGATCTTGAGGGTCAGGCCCTTGCGCAGGTGCAGCGTCTTGGTGGCCGCGCCGTCGCTCGCGGACGCCGCCCCCGGAACCGCCAGGGACGCCGCGAGCACGGCCAGGCCGGCCGCCGCGGCCGAGATCGTCTTCCTCATGCCCAGGACGTTACGCCCGGCGGGTTGCAGACGGCTTGCCCATCCTTGTCACGAGATCGCCGAGGAGTGCCACGACGCCGTCCGGCCCGTCCACCACCACGTCGGCGCGCTCCGCCAGCGCGGTCACCTCCGTGGACCCGCTGCACACGCGTACGCCCGGGATCCCGGCCGTCTCGACCGCGCCGAAGGCGGCGAGGTCCCCCAGGTCGTCTCCGACGAACATGACCGAGCGGGCGGTGCGCTCGGCGAGGAAGGCCGACAGGGCCCGTCCCTTGTCCATCCCGGCCGGCCGGAGCTCCAGCACCATGCGGCCCGGCTCGACCACCAGCCCGGCCTCCCCGGCCAGCGCCGCGACCGGCCCGCGCAGCGCCTCCAGCGCCCCCGCGGGATCGGCGCACCGCCGGGTGTGCACGGCGACGGCCCGGTCCTTGTCCTCGATCCACACCCCGTCGAGGCCCGCCGTGAGCTCGGGCAGCCGGGCGCGGACGAAATCGAGCCCCGGCGGGGGCGGCGGCGCCGTCAGACGGCCGTCCTCCCAGCGCTCCAGTCCGTAGTGGCCGAGGATCACCAGGCCGGGCACGTCGGCGAGGGACGGCCCGCCGGAGACCTCGCCGAGGGCGAGCGCCGTACGCGGCGGGCGGCCCGTGACGATCACGACGGCGCGCACCAGCGGCGCGAGGGCGGCCAGCACGCCGGGTACGCCGGGATGGACCCGGGCGGCGGCGGGGTCGGGCACGATCGGGGAGAGCGTGCCGTCGTAGTCGAGCCCGATCACGGCGCCGGCCGGATCGGAGACGATCGCGTCGAGTCCTGCGTGCGCGGGCAGGGTCATGGCCTCACTCCGAAGGGGGTCAGATGCGTACGCTCCGAGACGACCTCATGCCCCGGTGCCGGGGCTCATGCATGCGAAGGGGAAAGCCGATGCCACGACCGGCATGATCCGCCCGGACGGAGCGGACATCGGCGGGAGGGGGCACTAGGAGTTGAGTCCGAAGCGGCGGGCCGAGCGGTCGCGCCGCCTGCCGGCCCTCATCCGGCGTAAACGTTTGACGAGCATGGGGTCGTGCTCCAGCGCCTCCGGCCGGTCGATCAGCTCCCCGAGTAACTGGTAGTACCGGGTCGCGGAGATGCCGAAGGACTCCCTGATCGCCTGCTCCTTGGCGCCCGCGTAACGCCACCACTGGCGCTCGAACGCGAGCATCTCGCGGTCGCGGTCCGAGAGGCCGGGCCCGTCGTCGCCGGCCGGTTCGGTGTCCATCCGCTCCTCCTCGATCGGCTCGCGAGCCCGTCCCATGGTAATGCGCGAACCAGCGAGGCGAACCCGGGGTGTTCAGGCCGGGCGGGACGGACGTAGTGTCACGTGATGTGAGCTCTGTAATCACGCTCCTGACCGACTACGGGCTGGAGGACGGGTTCGTCGCCGCGTGCCACGGCGTGATCGCGGGCATCGCTCCGCAGGCTCGGATCATCGACGTGGGTCACCTCGTCCCCGCCGGGGACGTACGGCGCGGCGCGGCCATCCTCGCGCAGACCCTGCCCTATCTGCCGGCCGGCGTCCATCTCGCGGTCGTCGATCCCGCCGTGGGCGGCAACCGGCGCCCGGTCGCGGTGGAGGCCGGAGGACGGGTGTTCCTCGGCCCGGACAACGGCATCCTGTCGTGGGCGGTGCGCGCCGCCGGAGGCGCCGACGCGGCCTACGAGCTGACGAACACGGACCTGTTCCTGGAGAGCGTCTCTCCGACGTTCCCCGGACGGGATCTGTTCGCCCCGGTGGCCGCCCACCTGTGCACCGGCCGCGCGGTGGCCGACGTGGGCCCGCCCATGCCGGTGAACCGCCTGGTGACCCTGCCCGCGCCGACCTGCCGGTTGCGGGACGGCGCGGCGGAGGGCGAGGTGCTGTCGGTGGACAGGCACGGCAACGTCCAGTTGTCGATCACCGGCACCGACCTGGCCGAACTCGGCGTGCGACTCGGCGACACCCTCGCCGTGTGGCTCGGGCGCCGCCAGGTCACCGTGCCGTTCCGCGAGACGTTCACCGCGGTGCCGCCCGGCGACCTGGTGGCGTTCGCCGACTCCGCCGGCCTGGTCGCGCTGGCGATCAACGCCGGGGACGCCGCCGACCGCCTGGGTCTGCCCCCGGGCGCGCACGTACGGCTGTCGCCCGGGCGCTGACCCGGCCGGTCCGTCCTACTGGGCGTTCACCACGTCGCGGGCCTCGGCGAAGTGGCAGGCGCTGGGGTGATCGCTGCCCGGGCGCACCTCGAGCGCCGGCGCCTGCTGGGCGCAGATGTCCTGCGCCTTCCAGCACCGGGTGCGGAAGTGGCAGCCCGAGGGCGGGTTGGCGGGCGAGGGCGGGTCGCCCTGAAGGATGATCCGCTGGCGCGTCTCCCGGCCCTCCGGATCCGGCACCGGCACGGCCGACAGCAGCGCCTGCGTGTACGGATGCGTCGGGCTGTCGTAGATCTGGGCGTCGCTGCCCAGTTCGACGATCTTGCCGAGGTACATCACCGCGACCCGGTCGGAGATGTGGCGGACCACCGACAGGTCGTGCGCGATGAAGATGTAGGCGAGGTCGAACTCGTTCTGCAGCCGCTCCAGCAGGTTCATCACCTGGGCCTGGATCGACACGTCGAGCGCGGAGACCGGCTCGTCGCAGATGATGATCTCAGGCTGGAGCGCCAGGCCGCGGGCGATGCCGATCCGCTGACGCTGGCCGCCCGAGAACTGGTGCGGGTAGCGGTTGATGTGGTCGGGGTTGAGGCCGACCACCTCGAGCAGTTCCTGCACCCGGCGCCGCCGGCCGCCCTTCGGCACGACGTCCGAGTGGATCTCGAACGGCTCCCCCACGATGTCGCCGACGGTCATCCGCGGGTTCAGCGACGTGTAGGGGTCCTGCATCACCATCTGGATGTTGCGGCGCATCCGCTTGAGCTCCGCGCCCCTGGCCGTGGTGATGTCCCTGCCGTGGACGCGCACGGAGCCCGACGTGGGCCGCTCCAGCGCCATCAGCAGCTTGGCCAGGGTGGACTTGCCGCAGCCCGACTCGCCGACGACGCCGAGCGTCTCACCCCGGTGCAGGTCGAAGGAGACCCCGTCCACGGCCTTGATCGCGCCGATCTGCCGCTTGACGAGGACGCCCTGGGTGAGCGGGAAGTGCTTGACCAGGTCGCGGACTTCGAGGATCGACTCAGCGCTCGCCTTCATCGATGACCTCCCTCCAGTAGTGGCAGGCGCTGCCGCGGTCGCCACTGATCGTGTACAGCGGGGGAACGTCGGTCACGCAGTTGTCCCGCCGGTACGGGCACCGCGGATGGAAGGCGCAGCCCGTCGGCATCTCCAGCAGGTTGGGCGGCAGGCCCTTGATGGCGTACAGCTCCTGGCCCTTCTGGTCCACCCGGGGGATGGATTCGAGCAGCCCCTTCGAGTAGGGGTGGGCCGGGTTCTTGTACAGCTCGTGCACCGGCGCGTTCTCGACGATGCGCCCGCCGTACATGACCGCGATCTTGTCCGCGACGTCGGCGACGACGCCGAGGTCGTGGGTGATCAGAATCAGGCCCATGTTGCTGTCGCGCTGCAGTTCCGCGAGCAGCCCCATGATCTGGGCCTGGACGGTCACGTCGAGCGCCGTGGTCGGCTCGTCGGCGATCAGGATCTCCGGGTCGAGCGCGATCGCCATGGCGATCATGATGCGCTGCCGCATACCACCCGAGAACTGGTGCGGGAAGTCGTTGACCCGGTCCTTGGCGGCCGGGATCCTGACCCGGTCCATCAGCTCGACGGCCTTCTTCTTCGCCTCCGCCCGCGAGGTGCCGCGGTGCATGCGGAACATCTCGGCGATCTGCCAGCCGACCGGGAAGACCGGGTTCAGCGCGGACAGCGCGTCCTGGAAGACCATGGAGATGCCCTCCCCGCGGATCTTCCTGCGCTGGTCCTCGGGGAGCTTGAGCAGGTCGACGCCGCGGAAGCGGATCTCACCGCCGGCCACCTTCCCCGGAGGCATGTCGAGGATGCCCATGATGGTCTGGGCCGTGACGCTCTTGCCCGAGCCCGACTCGCCCAGCACGGCGAGGGTCTCGCCGGCGTCCACGCTGTAGGTCACGCCGTTGACGGCCTTGGCCACGCCCGCCCGGGTGCGGAACTCGACGTGGAGGTCGTCGACCTCCAGCAGGGCGCCGCCGTGAGAGCCCCTGGCCATCTGCTCGGAAAGCACTTCCGTCACTCGCTGTGCCTCCTCATCGAAGCTTCGGGTCGAGGGCGTCGCGTACGGCTTCGCCGAGCATGACGAAGGTCAGCACGCACAGGGACAGGAACGCGGCCGGGAAGAACATGGCGTGCGGACCGGTCCTCAGGTACGAGGTGTGGTCGGCGATCGCGATGCCCCAGGAGATGACCGGCGAGCGCAGGCCGATGCCGAGCAGCGACAGCGTGGCCTCGGCGCCGATGTAGCTGCCGATCGTGATCGTGGCGTACACGAGGATCGGCGCCAGCGAGTTCGGGAGCAGGTGCCGGAAGATGATCCGCAGCGGGCCGGCCCCGAGCGCCCTGGCGGCCTGCACGTAGTCCTGGTGCTTGGCCTGGATGACGGCCGAGCGGGCGATGCGCATCAGAATCGGCCAGCCCAGCAGGGCGAGCACGATGATGACGACCGCCATGATCATCGCTTTGCCGGGGTTCGACTGGGCCGGCGCGACGGTGCCGAGGATGATGATCGCGCCCAGCACGTACGGCAGGCCGAGGAACATCTCGCCGACGCGGGAGATGATCGCGTCGAGCCAGCGCCCGAAGTAGGCCGCCAGCACGCCGGTCAGACCGCCGAGCAGGACGGTGGCCAGCGTGGCCAGCACGCCCACGATGATCGAGGTGCGGGCGCCGTAGATGGTCCTGGCCCACACGTCCCGGCCCTGCAGGTCGTAGCCGAACCAGGCCTCCGAACTCGGCAGCTCCATGCTCTTGGCGAGCGTCGCGTACTCCGGGTCCTTGTGCGTGAACAGCGACGGGAAGGCCGCCATCAGGAGGAACACGATCAGCATCACGAGCGAGACCCAGAAGATCTTGCGTCGCTTCAGGATGTCCCACGTGTCGCGCCAGAGGCTGCGCTGGCTCTCCCGGACCGCGACCGGGCTGGCGGCCGGGTCGTCCGCTCCCTTGATCAGGTCTTGCGTCGCGGTCGGGTCACTCATAGCGGATCCTCGGGTCGAGCACGCCGTAGAGGAGGTCGACGAGCAGGTTGGAGATCAGGTACACGAGCACGAGCAGCGTGGCCACGGGGACCACGATCGTGTAGTCCTGACCGTTGATGGCCCGCCACAGCAGGCCGCCGATGCCGTGGATGTTGAAGATGCCCTCGGTGATGATCGCGCCGGACATCAGCGAGCCGATCTCGGTGCCGAGGAACGTCAGCACCGGGATGAGCGAGTTGCGCAGCAGGTGGATCCCGACCACCCGCCGGTTGCTCAGTCCCTTGGCCACGGCCGTGCGCACGTAGTCGGAGCGCAGGTTCTCCACGATGCTCGTACGGGTGAGCCTCGCGGTGAACGCCATGTTGAGGCTGGCCAGCACGAGCGCGGGGACGATCAGCTCGGGGACCGTCGCCGCGTCCGTCACGGTCGGCTCGATGACGTGCAGCTGCACGCCGAGCACCCACTGCAGCAGGTAGCCGGTGACGAAGATCGGCAGGGAGAGCAGGAACAGCGTGGAGAGCGTCACCACGTTGTCGATGAAGCCGCCCCGCTTGAGGCCCGACAGCACGCCGGCGCCGATTCCGATGATCGCCTCGAAGGCCACCGCCATCAGGGCGAGCCTGATGGTGATCGGCCAGGCGTCGCCGAGCTGGGTCGCGACCGACACGCCGTTGAAGTCGGTGCCGAGGTTGCCGGTGAACAGGTTCTTCAGGAAGTTCCAGTACTGCAGCAGGAGCGGCTGGTCCAGGCCGAACTGCTCGCGCATGGCCGTGACGTAGGAGTCCGGGCATGGCCGCTGGCCGCATCTCCCGGCGAACGGGTCGCCCGGGAGCTGCCAGACCATGTAGTTGATGATGAACGTCGTGCCGAGCACGACAGGCACGAGTTGCAGCAGGCGCCGGATCGCGTATCGGCCCATGCGCACCTCCGATCTGACGCTAAAGGTCGTACATGCGCCCCCCGTGGGTCAACACGGAGTTCGCGAATGGACAGCCCACGAGGCCGGCCCCGGTGGGGGAACCGGCCTCGGGGGGTTCACGTACGAGCTGTCCTACGCTTCCTTGATCGCGATCGACAGCGGGTCGAGCACGCCGAAGGGGGTGACCTTCACGCCGGTCACCCACTTGGAGGTGCCGGCCTGCAGGCCGTAGGACCACAGCGGAATCGCGGGCATGTCCTGCTGCAGCATAGCCTCGGCCTCCTGGTAAAGGGCGTTGGCCTGCGCGGGGTCGGTGGCGGTGTCGGCCTCGTGGAGCTTCGCGTCGAGGGCCTTGTTGCTGTAGAGACCGTCGTTCGAGGAGGCGCCGGTCTTGTACAGCGGGTTCAGGAAGTTCTCGATGTGCGGGTAGTCCATCTGCCAGCCGGTGCGGAACGCGCCCTTGATCTTGTGCTGGGTGATGGTGTCACGCAGCTCGGCGAAGGTGGGCATGTCCTTGTGAACGAACTTCACGCCCGCGTCGGGACCGAAGGCCTGGTTGATGCTGTTGACCGTGGCCTCGATCCAGTCCTTGTGGGTGCCGTCGGCGTTGGACCAGATCGGGAACTCGGCCGGCGGGGTGTAGCCCTCGGACTTGGCCTTGGCGAGGAGCTCCTTGGCCTTGGCGGGGTTGTAGGTGCACAGGTCGCCGCAGGCGCCGTCCTTGAAGCCCTCGACGATCGGGGAGACCCAGCCGTTGATCGGGCTACGGCCCTTGTTGAAGATCTTCTCGGTGATCGTCTTCCGGTCGATCGCGTACGAGACCGCCTTGCGGAAGTCGGCGTTGCCGCCGAACTCCTTGTCGTACACCGGGAAGGTCAGCGTCTGGATGACGCCCTGCTGGCCGTCGATGGCGCGGTCGCCGAGGTCGGTCTTCCACTTGTCGCCGGCGAGGGCGGACGGCGGGATCAGCTCGGTGAAGTCGAGGTTGTTGGAGACCAGGTCCGCGTAGGCCGCGTTGTCGTCCTTGTACATCTTGTAGACGATCTTCTTGACCTTGGGCTTCTCCGGCCCGGGGTAGTCGGGGTTGGCCTCGACGATGATCTGCGAGTTGTGGTCCCACTGCACGAACTTGAAGGGGCCGTTCGTGATCGGCTTCTGCGCGAAGCCCTTCGGGTCCTTGAAGAAGGCCTCCGGCAGCGCCGAGAAGGTCGAGTATCCCAGCTTGGTGCGGAACACCGAGATCGGCGCGGTCAGCGTGACCTTGAAGGTGAGGTCGTCGACGACCTCCAGGCCCTCCAGCTTGTCGGTCTCCGGCTTCGGAGCCTCCTTCGGCCCGTCGGGGCCGTCGGGGTCCTGCGTGTTGACCTTGTCGAAGCCCACGATGTCACCGAACCAGAAGCTGCCGAGCTGGGCGTTCGGCGAGTAGGCGGTGTAGTTCCAGGCGTCGACGTAGTTCTTCGCGGTGACCGGCGTGCCGTCGGTCCACTTCAGACCGGGCTTGAGCTTGATCGTCCACACCTTGTTGTCGGTGGTCTCGATCGACTCGGCCTGGTCGAGCTCGGGGGCGGCCGTGTCCGAGTTGTACTGCACGAGCTTGCTGTACACGAAGTCATTGATCGTGCCACCGCAGGTCTCGTTGATGTTTCCGGGGACGAAGCCGGTCTGGGGCTCACAGCCACGGATGTAGACGGTTCCCGAGGCGGCCCGGGGGTTGTCCCCGCCGCCGCTACTACTGGAGCCGCCGCCCCCGCCGCACGCGGCGACGCCGAGCGCAAGCAGCGCGGTGCCGGTGGCGATCTTAGCGCCCTTAGTCACGCGCATAGTGGATTGGTCCTCCCTCTAAGGATGGGCGTTCGCGCTGGTTAGCACCCGGTTTGCCGGGCATCGTCAAACCAGCTGACGTCCTGCCAGTCGTCCGGAGCATCCCTTACCGGACGCACCAGAGGAGTCTCCGGCACGTTGCAGTTCGGTCACACGTGCGTCAGTCGGGCGTCACACACATTCTCGTGAGCCCAACCCTAAATGCCCAGCACGGCATCAAACTCCCCTTTAGAGTACATATACCGACAGAGTGCCGGTCCTTTGGCCAAGGAGGGAGACGACACCCGCCTCCCGGTCCCCGGACGAGGATGTCCTGGGCTACCTTTGACCAGTCGCAGCCACGTTCGGTGCGACAGCCGTCCCACCGACCTCCATCCAATAGAGTCCATGCCATGAGCCAGCCGGAATCCGCGCTCGCGGAGGCCCAGGGTGGCGGCCGAGCCCCGGAGTCGCTGGCCGCGCTCGCCGAGCGTCACGGACTACGACGCGCCATCGCACGCCCCAGCATGCCCGCCTACCTGCGCCAACTGTGGGACCGGCGGCACTTCATCCTCACGTACGCCACCTCGCGCAACGTCTCGAAGTATTCCGAGTCGATGCTCGGCCAGCTCTGGCAGGTGCTGACCCCGCTGCTCAACGCCGCGGTGTACTGGCTGATGTTCGGCGTCATCCTGGGGCAGAGCAAGTCGATCGAGAACTACCCCGCGTTCCTCATCACCGGGGTCATGGTATTCACCTTCACCCAGCGCACGGTGATCAGCGGCGCCAAGTCCATCTCGTCGAACCTGTCGCTCATCCGGGCACTCCACTTCCCGCGCGCCTCGCTCCCGCTCGCGTACACCATGCAGGAGCTCCAGCAGCTCGGCTACTCCATGGCCGTGCTCGTCCTCCTGGTGCTCGTAACTGGGGAGCCGATCACCTGGCTGTGGCTGCTGATCCCCGTCACGCTGCTCATGCAGCTGGTCTTCAACATCGGCATGGCCATGTTCATGGCGCGCCTGGGCGCGTTCATGCGGGACCTGAACCAGCTCATGCCGTTCATCACCCGCACCTGGCTGTACGCCTCCGGTGTCTTCTACGCGATCGACGACAAGACCAGGGAGCTGCCGGAGCTCCTCCGCTGGGTCCTGGAGTTCAACCCCGCCGCCGCCTACATCGAGTTCATGCGCGATCTGCTGATCTACCAGCGGTTCCCCGAGCGCTGGGCGTGGGTGACTTGTCTATTCTGGGCAGTGTTCGCGCTGATCGTCGGCTTCTGGTACTTCTGGCGGGCCGAGGAGAGGTACGGCCGTGGCTGAGCTGACCGAGGAGCTGTCGCAGGTGGCGCCCCAGCATTCCGAGACGCAGAATTCCGAGACGCAGACCCCCGAGACGCGCAATCCCAATATCGGGACCCCGACGGTCATCGTGGACGACCTGCACATCGTCTACAAGGTGTACGGCGCCGCGAGCGAGTCCGAGAAGGGCAACGCCGCCAGCGCCCTCATGCGCATCCTGCGGCGGCAGGGCCGGCCGCAGATGAAGGAGGTCCACGCCGTCAAGGGCGTGAGCTTCGTCGCCCACCACGGCGACGCCATCGGCATCATCGGCCGCAACGGCTCGGGCAAGTCGACGCTGCTGCGCGCGATCGCCGGCCTCCTGCCCCCGCACAAGGGCGCCGTCTACACCAACGGCCAGCCGTCGCTCCTCGGCGTCAACGCGGCTCTGATGAAGGAGTTGACGGGCGAGCGCAACATCATCCTCGGCTGCTACGCGATGGGCATGACGCCGGCCGAGGTCCGTGAGAAGTACGACGAGATCGTGGACTTCTCCGGCATCGGAGACTTCGTCCAATTCCCCATGTCCACGTACTCGTCCGGCATGGGCGCCCGGCTGCGCTTCGCCATCTCCTCGGCCAAGACGCACGACGTGCTGCTCATCGACGAGGCCCTCGCCACCGGCGACCGCGAGTTCAAGAAGAAGAGCCAGCAGCGCATCAAGCAGATGCGCGAGTCCGCCGGCACGGTCTTCCTGGTCGCCCACAACCTCGACGTGATCGAGGAGACGTGCAACCGGGTGATCTGGCTGCACAAGGGAAAGATCAGAATGGAAGGCGACCCCCAGGAGGTCCTGGAGGCGTACAACAAGGCCTGAGAGAAACGGAGGGGTGACCGTGCCGACGCCGCCACCGATCCCGTACGACCATCTGCCCGAGGTGCCCGCGCTGACCGTCGAGAGCGACGACGTACGCGACGGCGAGCGGCTCCCCGAGGCCCACGTGTTCAACGACTGGGGCATGAGCGGGCAGAACGTCTCCCCGCATCTGCGCTGGTCGGGCGCCCCCGAGGGCACCAGGAGCTACGCCGTCACCTGCTTCGACCCCGACGCGCCCACGGGCAGCGGCTTCTGGCACTGGGTGCTCTACGACATCCCGGCCGGCGTCACCGAACTGCCGGCGGGCGCCGGCAACGGCCCCGACTTCAAGGGGCTGCCCGAGGGCGCCAAGCACGCGCGCAACGACTTCAGCACCAAGGAGTACGGCGGAGCGGCCCCACCCCCCGGTCACCCGCACCGCTACCTCTTCGCCGTGCACGCCCTCGGCGTGGAGTCCCTGGGCGTCGACACCGACACGCCGCCGGCCGTGGTCGGGTTCAACATCACGGCCAACACGCTCGCCCGCGGCTATATCGCACCTGTGTACGAAACCTGATGCGGGAGAGCCGCTCGCTCCACTATGATTCGAACGGAGATTCGACGTAGGGGAGGGGCGGATGACCGACCTGGCGACGGCGATCGACAATCTGGCCGCCGAAGATCCCTCGGAGCTTCCCGTCGGGCTGATCGCCGAGCAGCTCATCGAGCTGCACTGGCAGATGGCCCGCCTGCAGGCCCAGATCGCCAGGCGCACCCACCTGCGCCTGCATACCGACTCACCGAACTAGTGCCCCTCCCGCCGACCCTTGCCTCGGGTGAACCTGGGCGCTAGCGGCACCAGGCCGACAACGCCGGACGGCCGGCGCCCCTCATCAGGGGCGCCGGCCGCTTTCGTCATCGACGTCTTTCCGGTGGTCCTGCCGTGCGCGGGGCCTCCGGTGCCGTTCGGCGTGTCGCCTTCGCGGCGGCGACGCGGGCACTCAGGCGTGGATCACCTGCCGTACCCGCCCTGCCGCGCGGTCGGCGGCGCGACGCTGGACACCGTGCCCGGGGCGGACGAGACCGTGCTCGACGCCGCGGCGTCGGCCGTGGCCGTGGCGGAGGTGGCGAGCCCGGCCGCCGCTCCCGTCGTCGCGGCGGCTCCCTGCGCCGGAACGTCAGTGGTGCTGCGGACGGTCCTGGTGACCGCGTGGGCGTTGGCGTCGGCCCGGGCGGCGGCATCGGTGGCCGTCGCCTGGGTGCTGCTCATGGCGCCGTCCGCCGGAGTGTCGCACGGCACCAGCGCCAGCAGGCCGCCCGCGCTGCCGGCGCTCGCCGCGACGGCGGCCTTTGCGCTGAGCAACACGCTGAGCCTGGCGGTGGCGTTGAGCCCGGCGTGGGCAGCGGCGCCCACGGTGGCGACGGCCGCCGCCGAGGCGTCCACGGCGGCGGCGGTCTGGCCGGTGACGGCGACGACCGGCCTGCCGACCTGGGCGGCGAGGTCCGCGGCGACGTCCACCTTGGCGGCCACCGCCGCATAGACGTTCGCGTTGACGTCCGCGACCGCGACCAGGGCGGCCGTCAGGTGGGCCTCCAGCCGGGCGACCACGTTCGCGGTGACGGTGACGGTCGCGTCGGCCAGGATGTCGGCCGCGATGTCGGCCGCGGCGTTGATCTGGGCGTTCGCCTCGGCCGACAGACCGGCCGTCACGGTGCCGCAGAGCTTCGCGACGGCGACGAGGTGGGCCCTGATGTCAGCGGTCAGGTTCACCGCCACCTCGGCGGCCGCGTCGGCCTGCGCGGCGACGCCGCTCGCCGCCCCGCCGACGGCCGTGCCCTGCAGATCGGCCAGAAGCCTCGCCACCGTCGCGACCCGGTGCTCCGTGCACTTCTGAGCGCACACGTCGGCCTGCGCGGGCGCGGCGAGCATGCCGGCGATACCGATCGTGACGGCGACGACGGCTGTCCTAACCACTCGTTTCATTGACTTGCCCCCGGTTCATATTCCTTTTCACGAGAGTGGGAATGACGAACCCAAGAACCCCCGTGCGTCGGCGAGCACGCCGACAAAGACGTCGGCATTTCTATCACTCCCGATCACGGCCGAAAGCCCTGCCGAGCAGGGGATCCACGTCCCGCACCCGCCCGGAAAGTCGGTATATCAAGCCCCGGACGACCACTTCGCGGTCACCGCAATCCCGCCTCCGGAGAAAGCCACGGTAAACACGACGCCCAGGCCCGGCGACAGATCTTTCCGCTCACTTTTAGCGACGCGCCGCCGGACCTCGCGACCCGGCCCACCGGGACCGATCGCAAGGTCGGCCTATCGCGACATATCTCGATAGGAGTTACGCTGGCGGAGTGACTCTCTTCACCCCTCATGCGGGCGACGACCCCGCACAGCGCGCTTCGGACGCCGACCGTGACCAGGTCGCCGCCGTCCTCGGCGAGGCGCTGGCCACCGGCCGACTGACGAGCGTCGAACACGCGGACCGGCTCGACGCCGCCTACAGCGCGGTGACCGTCGGCGAACTCGTGCCCCTGGTCGGGGATCTGCCCGACGTGGCCCGTCCTCCGGCCACCCCCGCCACGGAGCGGCACCGGGTCTCGGCGGTGTTCAGCAAGATCATACGGCGGGGGCGCTGGGTCGCCGGGCGGCACACCGAACTCAGCTCGGTCTTCGGGGCGCTGATCGTGGACCTCAGTGACGCGGTGCTGCCCGGCCGTGAGGTGACGCTGGAGCTGAACTCCTTCTGCGGCAAGCTCATCGTCACCGTGCCCGCCGACGCAAGGGTGATCGACGAGGGCAGCGCGGTCTTCTCGAAGCGCTCGGTGACCGGCGGGAACGGCGACGGCGACGGCCCGCTGATCCGCGTCACCGGCAACGCGCGGTTCGGCAAGATCGTGGTCTACCGCAGGACACGTCGCTGACGGCCTACGATGCGGCCATGCAGCCCACCGGCCGTGCGCTGCCCGTGGCGCTCGACGCCATGGGCGGCGACAACGCGCCCGCCGAGATCGTCGCGGGAGCCGTACAGGCCGTGCGGGAGCGAGGAGTGCCCGTCGTCCTCGTCGGTCATCCCCGCCTGCTCTACCAGGAGCTGGCCGAGCACGACGCCGTCACCGAGATCCCCATCGTCCGGGCCGAGGAGGCGCTGGCGATGGACGAGGGCGCGCTGGCGAGCCTGAGACGGCCCCGGTCCAGCATCGCCGTCGCCTGCCATCTCGTCCGGCGCGGCGACGCCTGCGCGGTCGTGTCCGCGGGGTCGACGGCGGGCGTCGTCGCCACCGGCCGGCTGCGGCTGCGGGCCCAGCCGGGAGTCGTACGCCCCGCGATCGCGGTCGGCCTGCCGACCCTGCCCCAGCCGACCGTGCTGCTCGACGCGGGCGCAACCGCCGACGCCAAGCCGGAGATGCTGGTGCAGTTCGCCCACCTCGGCGTGGCGTACGCCGAGTCGGCGCTCGGCCTGCGACGTCCCCGTGTCGGCCTGCTCACGATCGGCGCCGAGGCATCGAAGGGCAACAAACTCGCCAAACGGGCACACGAGCTGCTGACCGCCACGCCCGGCATCGACTTCACCGGCAACATCGAGGGGCACGACCTGCTCACCCGGAAGGTCGACGTGGTCGTCGCCGACGGGTTCACCGGCAACGTGGCGCTCAAGACCGTCGAGGGCACGGTGCGGTACGCCTTCGAGCAGTTCAGAGAGGCGATCGCGGACAGCCGCGTGGCCAGGCTCGGCGGGATGCTGCAGCGGTCCCGGCTCCGGGAGCTGGCCGGCCGGCTCGATCCCGAGGCGCACGGCGGGGCCGTGCTGCTCGGTCTCAACGGCACCGTCGTGATCGCGCACGGCTCGTCACGGGCGCGCGGCGTCGCGGCCGCCTGCGAGCTCGCGGCCCGCCTGTCGGCCCAGGGCGTCGTCGCCAGGATCGGCGAGCGGCTCGCCTCCAACAACAAGCCGCACCGCCGCTGGTGACCACCGGATAGAGGACGGCGGGCGTAAGCCGCGCGCCGATAAGCTTGACGCATGACCGACCCGCAGCTCGTGCTCACCGAGCGGGTCCAGCAGGCGCTGGGTTCCGCCTTCGGTCCGGAGCATGCCACAGAAGATCCGCTGATCAGGCCCTCCCAGTTCGCCGACTACCAGGCGAACGTCGCGCTCAGCCTGGCCAAGCGGCTCCGACGTGCCCCGCGGGAGGTCGCCCAGGCGATCGCCGATCACCTCGACACGAACGATGTGAGCGTGGAGGTCAGCGGGCCCGGGTTCCTCAACCTGACGCTCCGCGACGGCTGGATCGCCGAGCAGGCCGGGCAACGGCTGCTCGACGACCGCCTCGGCGTGCCCCAGCCGGCCCCGCAGACCGTGATCGTCGACTACTCCGCGCCGAACGCCGCGAAGGAGATGCACGTCGGCCACCTGCGCACCACGATCGTCGGCGACACCCTCGCGCGCACCCACGAGCACCTGGGCAACCGGGTGATCCGGCAGAACCACCTCGGTGACTGGGGCACGCAGTTCGGCATGCTCATCGAGCACCTCCTCGACATCGGCGAGGAGGAGGCGCTCGGCATGCTGGCCGCCGGCGACGGCAACGCCTTCTACCAGGCGGCGCGGCACAAGTTCGACAACGACCCCGAGTTCCAGCAGCGGTCCCGCCGCCGGGTGCCGCTGCTGCAGGGCGGCGACCCCGAGACCCTGCGGCTCTGGCGCGAGTTCATCGACTACAGCAACCGCTACTTCACCAAGGTGTACCGGACGCTCGGCATCACGCTGACCGACGACGACATCGCCGGCGAGAGCATGTACAACCCCATGCTCCCCGGCGTCTGCGACGAGCTGGAGCAGGCCGGGGTCGCCGAGATCAGCGAGGGCGCGCTGTGCGTGTTCCCGCCCGGCTTCACCGGCCGCGACGACCAGCCGCTGCCGCTCATCGTCCGCAAGAGCGACGGCGGGTACGGCTACGCCACCACCGACCTCGCCGCCATCCGCTACCGGGTGAGCGACCTGAAGGCCGACCGGATCCTGTACGTGGTGGGCGCCACCCAGTCGCTCCACTTCCAGATGGTCTTCGCCGCGGCGCGCATGGCCGGGTGGCTGCACGACGACGTCAAGGCGGAGCACGTCCAGATCGGCAGCGTGCTCGGCAGCGACGGCAAGATGTTCAAGACCAGGAGCGGCAAGTCCATCAAGCTCACCGAGCTGCTGGACGAGGCCGTCGTCCGGGCCGAGGCCGTCATCGCCGAGCGCGGGTACGACCCGGAGGCCCGCCGGCAGATCGCGCGCCAGGTCGGCATGGGCGCCGTCAAGTACGCGGACCTGTCGGTGAGCCACGACAGCGAGTACGTGTTCGACTTCGACCGCATGCTCGCCCTCACCGGCAACACCGGGCCGTACCTCCAGTACGCCACCGCCCGCATCCGCTCGATCTTCCGCAACGGCGGCATCGAGCCGGAGTCGGCCACCGGTCCGATCACGCTGGGCCACCCGGCCGAGCGGGCGCTCGCGCTGCAGCTGCTCGGCTTCGGCTCGGTCGTCGCGGCCGTCGCCGATCTCTCCGAGCCCCACAGGCTGTGCAACTACCTGTTCGACGTGGCCCAGGCGTTCACCTCGTTCTACGAGAGCTGCCCGGTGTTGAAGGCCGAGGAGGAGTCCGTACGGCAGTCGCGTCTGGCGCTGTCCGCGCTCACCCTGCGCGTGCTGCTGCGCGGGCTCGACCTGCTCGGCATCGAAGTCCCCGAGCGAATGTGAGCCCCGCCCGATCATGGCCGGCCGCCCGTTCCTGGGCGGTCCGGCCGTGCCGTTTCGACGGGTCAGGGTCGTCCACGGCGCGCCTCGCCCAAGACTGTCGCACCAAGCGTCTAGTCTGGCGCGGTCAAGGGAGTGCCAGCCGACCCCTCGGGGAGCGTTCCGCGTGAGCATGGACCTGACCACGAGTCCGGACTTCGAAAACCTGGCCGAGGCCACGGAGCTGCACCGCTACGCCGAGGCGCTGATCGTCAGCCTCGCGGCCGACGGGACGGCGCCCGACCTTCCGCCGGGGATCACGGACGTGCCGGGCTACTGGCTGGGGCCCGCCGTCGAGGCCCTCGTCCTCATCACGTCCGGCAAGGACGCCCTGGAGCCGCTGGCCCTGGCGAACCAGCTGGACGAGCGGCGCACCGCCCTGTTCCTGTGCCTGGCCCTCGCCGTCTGCGGCCACGGCGACCGGATCCACGCCTCCTGGCTCGGCACCGCCTTCGGCGACCTGTCCGAAGACCGTCCGGTGACCCCCGGCCAGCGGGCGCTGTGGCTCGCCGCCGCCCGCGGGGCGTACGGACCGGTGGGCAAGATCTTCGTGCTGCGCAAGCTGGACGCGGTCAACGTGCCGGATACCGACGACCGCTGGCTGAAAGCCCTGGTGCCCGGCCTGCCGGAGACGGCCGTGCCCGCCTCTTTGGAAACCTTCCCCGAGCTGGCCAAGGTCCCCGAGATCGAGCGGTCGCTGCGGGCATCGGTCACCCTGAACCGTCTGCGCGAGCGCTGCACCGAGATCACCTCCACCCGGCAGGGCGGCGAGGTCACCAAGATCGTACGTGGCACCGTGTGGGCCGAGGACGAGCCGCTGGCCGTGCTCCGCGCCCTGGCGGGCCAGCGGGGCCAGGAAGGGCCGCTGAGCTCGCTCACCGGGCATCTGCTCGAGGACCTGCGTCCCGACGCCGACCCCCATATGGCGGCGCTCGCCCTGCACGTGGCCGCGCCTGCCGTCAGGGCGGCCGCCGAGGCCCTCGTCGAGGTCGTGCGGGAACCGCCGCCCGACACCCTGCACGTGCCGATCCTCGGCTATCCGATCACGCTCAGGCCGGAGGGTCCCGACCAGGAGTCGATGACGGCGGCCGAGCAGCGGCTCGTCACCGACTGCGTGCCGAAGCGCACCCGGCCCTGGGCCGGGTACGTCCTCCTGGCCCTCGCCGTCGTCGTCATCGCCGCCGGGTTCGTGGTCTCGCTGCCGCTCGCCCTCGTCGGCCTGATGATCGGCGCCGCGGGCGGGCACCTGTTGTGGCGGCATCGCATCAAGGAACACTCGGACGTGCGGTACGTCCAGACACGGGCCGGCAAGCTCGCCGACCTCGCCGACAAAGCCGTCTGGGCGTTGCACGAGTACGCCAGGGAGTCCGAGGAGCGCGCCTCCGCCGCCGCCAAGGACCTGACGGAAGTGTCCACCCTCCTGCGCCGGGGCCCGCGGGCCGCGTAGGACGCCTGCACCGCAGACGACTGTGCCCGCCACCCTCTTGGGCGGCGGGCACAGATGCGAACGCGGATGCGCTCCAGGCGATCACACGGATGCGCTTCAGGCGGTGGAGACCTCCACCGTCGCCGGAGTGATCAGGAAGACCTTGTCCGCGATCCGCTCGATACGTCCCTCACAGCCGTAGGCCAAGCCTGCGGCGAAGTCGACCATTCGCGTGGCCTCCGCCGTTGACATGCTCGCCACGTCCATGACCACCGTGTGGCCCTCGCGGAAGTGCCGGCCGATCGTCAGGGCGTCGTCGTACTTCCGTGGGCGAACCATGACGATCCGGGCCGGGTCGGCATTGGGCTGCCAGCGCTTGGCGGCACGCTCGGCCGCCGGCATCCAGTCGTCCTCGTACTCGTCCTCGGCATAGGTCTCGTCGTCGTACTGCTCTGCCCCACCCAGGCCAAGGTAGCTCGCCACCTTGCGCACAGCCCCCATCGGTTCGTCCTTTTCCGGCTTGTCCTTTTCCGGGCTCGTCCCGACACGCGGAACCGTAATCGACGATTCAGCGAACCCCCACCGACACGCCCGGCCGTTTAAGTGTTGTTGGCTGGATAATGTGCAGGCCGGGTACTCGTGTCTTCATCGTCAATTCCGTCAGCCCTTCCAGGGTAACTCTCAAACCCGCCTACCCCATGGAACCCTTCGCAAACATTTCTCACAGTCACCCCGAACGACGGCACGCCTTCAGTAGATCACAACGGACGCCGCCGATGACGGGTTCCCGAAACAAGATCTTGCAGGTAGGCCCCTGTACGTTGCTCACTTGAGAGATGATTCACGACGCCGCCAATGAAGATCGAATTGCGCGACGAAGGCGCCGGATTTCTCATATCGAAAGCACTTTCGATATCGGCGGAGCGGGCGCTGATGGTGCCTCTCGGCCTCTGATATCGAGGCCCATTTGAGGTGTCTCTCGCGACTCCGGCACAGTCCGGATCCGCAATCCTGCCTGCGGAAAGGAGACGGGAAAGGTCCCCGCATCCGACCCCGCCGGCACTCCCAGCGAGTGCCCGGACAGGGACGCTGTCCGGGCCGGGACGGTTGCCGGAGTGAGGGCTATCGGCCCGGACGCGGGCGGTAGACGGCGAATGCCGACGCGTCCCCAGGCCGCAAAGCGGCGTGAGGACAAGCGTGGCGTCTCCCAGTAACACGCGCCGATTCTCTCGCGGAGACCATGGTCCGGTCGATGGCCTCCGCCCCTGAAATCAGGACTCGAGCTCGGCCGGCAGGAACTGGCCCCCGCCGCGGCTGCGTCAGCGAGTGGCGTTGCGGCGAACTGGGGACGCGGTGGCGGGAACGCGCGCCGCTGGAGCCTGAGGCGTGGGCAGCGTGATGGGCGAAGGTGGTGAGGGGCACAGCGCGGCGGATGGGCACTGAGCCAATGGGACATGTGTTGGGGTGGGGGACTGGACGCTTGTCGATGTCGGAGGACTGGACGGGTGTGGGGGGTGGCGGATTCGGGGGTGTGGGTGGGGGTTGGTCACTGCGCCGGCCGGAAGGTCCGGTCCTCGCGAAGCCCGCTCCGCTGGGCCTTCGCTGCGGTCCTCCCTCCCGCCCGCTCCGCTCCCTCACGCTGGCGCCCAGCATCGCTGGGCCTCGGCCCCTCGGCCGGGCCCAGCACGCCGGCCCTACCGCCCCTACCGGCCCTAGTGGCTCTGGTGGCTTTACTGGCTCTGGACGTCGCCGGACGTCGTCTGCCCCCGGAAATGCGAAAGCCCCGGCCGTCATCGGCCGGGGCTGAAAACCCACACCCACACCACACTTACGCCCAGTCCCACACCCCACGCCCCCTGCCGGGGTACCCCCGCAGGGGGAACAGGGGAACAGGGATGAGGGGGTGCGGATATGCGGAAGGGCCACCCCAACGGGA